>CAWUWX010000008.1:0-49632 GCA_963926395.1 uncultured Alphaproteobacteria bacterium | reverse complement strand
AATATTTTTTCTTTTACGTTTGATAGTCCTATAGAATCTATTACTAGAGGTCAGGCTTGTGTTCTTTATGATAATGAAAGAGTCCTAGGCGGCGGCATTATTAAGCAAAAATTGAACTAAAACTTAATTAATTTCGTATTTTCTTGTATAGTAAATTACAAAATTCTATACATACAAACTAAAACATAATGGTAGCTACAGAACAAACAATCAAACAAGTCAATAAACTAGGATCATCTGATTATAAGTATGGATTTTCTTCTGATATTGAGAGTATCCAGGCTCCAAAAGGCTTAAATGAAGAGGTTGTAAGATTTATTTCTAAGCAAAAAAATGAGCCTGAATGGATGCTTGAATGGAGATTGAAAGCTTTTAGCGTATTTAATAAGCTTAAAAAACCAGATTGGGCAAAGTTAAATTTCCCAGAAATTGATTTTCAAGATTACTACTATTACTCAGCTCCTAAAAGCATGAAAGATAAGCCTAAGTCATTAGATGAGATTGATCCGGAAATTTTAAAAACGTATGAAAAACTCGGTATTCCAATTCAAGAACAAAAAATTTTATCAGGGGTGGCCGTTGATGTAGTTTTGGATTCAGTTTCTATTGCTACAACTTATAAAAAACAATTAAGTGAACTTGGTATAATATTTTGTCCTATATCTGAAGCAATTCAGGAACATCCAGATTTAATAAAAAAATATTTAGGAAGCGTTATACCTGTATCTGACCATTCTTTTGCAGCTTTAAATTCAGCTGTATTTACTGATGGTTCTTTTGTTTATATTCCCGAAAATGTTCGTTGCCCTGTTGAGCTCTCTACTTACTTTAGAATTAACGCAATCAATACTGGTCAATTTGAAAGAACTTTAATAATTGCTGATAAAAATAGCTATGTTAGTTATTTAGAAGGCTGTACAGCTCCAATGAGAGATGAAAATCAATTGCATGCAGCAAATGTAGAGCTAATAGCGCTAGACAACGCTGAAATTAAATATTCAACTGTTCAAAACTGGTATCCTGGAGATAAAGAGGGCAAGGGTGGAATATATAATTTTGTTACTAAACGCGGTGCTTGCAGAGGAGTAAATTCAAAAATTTCTTGGACGCAAGTAGAAACTGGCTCTGCTATTACTTGGAAATATCCAAGTTGTATATTGCAAGGAGATAATTCTAAAGGTGAGTTTTACTCCGTAGCGATTACAAATAATTTTCAACAGGCAGATACAGGAACAAAAATGATTCATATTGGAAAAAATACAAGTAGCAAAATCATCTCTAAAGGAATTTCAGCGGGTAATGCAAGTAACACTTATAGAGGCCTAGTAAAAATCCAACCATCTGCTACTAATGCAAGAAATTTTACACAATGTGATTCACTCCTAATTGGTAATGAATGTGGTGCTCACACAGTTCCATACATTGAATCTTCTAATAGTGGGGCTCAAGTAGAACATGAGGCTACAACCTCGAAAATTAATGAAGATCAACTTTTTTATTGTCAACAAAGAGGATTATCAAATGAGGAAGCTATAGGTTTAATTGTAAATGGCTTTTGCAAGGAAGTTTTACAACACCTTCCTATGGAATTTGCAGTAGAAGCTCAAAAGTTAGTAAGTATAAGTTTAGAAGGTAGTGTTGGGTAATGTTAAATATAAATAATTTAAAAGCATCTATTGGCGATAAAGATATCCTAAAAGGGGTATCTCTTAGTATAAATAAAGGAGAAGTACATGCTTTGATGGGCCCTAATGGATCCGGCAAAAGCACTTTGTCTTATGTGCTTTCAGGAAAGGATAAGTATGAAGTTAATGAAGGGACTGTTGACTTTAAGGGTAAAAATTTACTTAATATGAATGTAGAAGAGAGAGCGAACAATGGATTGTTTTTGGCTTTTCAATATCCTATGGAAATACCAGGCGTTCAAACTTCTTTTTTTTTAAGAACCGCAATTAATGCAAAAAGAAAATTTAATAATCTTCCAGAATTAGATGCCCTTGAATTTGCTAAATTATTAAAGTTAAAAGCTCAAGAGCTGAATATAAATCCAGATATGTTGAAAAGGGATTTAAATGTCGATTATTCTGGTGGAGAAAAGAAAAAACAAGAAATTCTTCAACTCTCTATGCTTAATCCAGATTTAGCTATTCTTGATGAAACAGATTCTGGGTTAGATATTGACGCATTAAGAATTGTGTCTGAAGGAGTTAACAAAGCTAGAAATAAAGAAAATTCATTTTTAGTGATCACTCATTACCAAAGACTATTAAATTATATTAAGCCTGATTTTGTGCATATTATCGCTGATGGAAAAATAGTTAAATCTGGTGACTATTCATTAGCTCTTGAGTTAGAAGATCAAGGATATGAAAAAATGGCTAAAGCATAATGGATGTTGATAAATTTATTGAAAATATAAAAAATAAAGAAATTAATACTTATTTTCAAAAAAATTTACTCGCAGTTAATCCATTTAAAAGTCATAAAATTGAAAATTATAAATATTCCCAATTAAATAAAATTGATTTTAATAAAAGTCATAATTATATTCATGAATTAAATTTAAATACCAAAGACAACTTCTTAGATGACTTCCAGAAAAGTAAAGTTAGAGAGGGCATCTCTTCTGATCACATAAGTTGGAATTTTAATGGTCCTGATAGCGCTATTAGATTATCTGGCTTAATTGAAGATCCATTTAACCATATTTTTAATTTAGACAATATTAATAATGATATTTGCATAATAGATCTTTCCTTATATGAAGAAATTAATTTTGTATTTAATTATACAAAAAACAAAAAAATTTCAATAGTCATTATAGATTCAAATTACAATATTCATAAAAGTCCAAAGTGTTTTAAATTTAATGTTTACGAAAAATCAAACATTGAAATTTTGCAAATGAGCTATAATAAAAATACAAGTTTAATTTTTTATGAATTTAATCAGTTTAATTCGTCGGTTGTCAATTTAACTGTACTACAAGCAAATAATATCCATTTAAGAAATGAATATTATTTTAATTTAGGGTCAGATTGTATTTGTAAAATTTCAGGAGCTAATTTTTCTAATCTAGGTATAAATGATAATTATTCTTTCATTCAACATAGTAAGCCAAATTCTTCAAGTAGAGAGATTTTTAAATCTATAGTTGATCATGGTGCTATAACTAATTTTCAAGGTAAAATTTATGTTAATAAAATCGCTCAAAAAACTGACGGTTATCAAATGAGTAGATCTTTATTGTTAGACGATATATCTAAATCAAATAATAAACCTGAACTTGAAATATATGCTGATGACGTGAAATGTAGTCATGGTTCAACCGTGAGTAATATTAATGAAGATCAGCTATACTACTTCAATTCTAGGGGCATAAGCTCTGAATTAGCTGCTAAAATTCTTAAAAAAGCCTTTATTCAAGAAGTTTTAGACTCTATTGAAAACATATCCCTTAAGGAATTATCTGATAAAATGATAAATGAATTTTTATAATGAGTAATATCTTTAAAGCAGATTTCCCTATTCTACAAAAAAGAATAAGAAATAATGTTATCACTTATCTTGATACCGCTTCTTCTTCTCAAAAACCAACTGCCGTAATAGATTCCATAAGTAATTTTTATTTAAACTCCTATGAAAATGTTCATAGGGGGATGAACTCTCTAAGTATAGATGCTACTGAAATTTATGAATCTACTAGAGAGAAAGTAAGATCTTTTATTAATGCCAAATCTACAAATGAAATAATTTTTACAAAAAATGCAACAGAAGGTACGAATATTATTGCAAATGCCTTATTCTCTTTCCTGGAAGATGGCGATGAAATTATAACAACTGAACTTGAGCATCATTCAAATTTTATTCCTTGGATGTCTTTAGCTAAAAAAAAAAATTTAACTTTTAAAGTCGTTCCTATTTTACCTAATGGGACAATTAGAGAAGAAGATATTATAAATGCTATATCTGAATCTACTAAGCTTGTTGCTATTTCACATATGTCAAATGTAACGGGTCAGATGATAGATGTGAAAAAAATTAAAGCATCTGTTAAAAAAGATATTTTATTTTTTATTGATGGCTGTCAATCTATAGCTCATAGGAGTGTGGATGTTCAGGATTTAGATTGTGATTTTTTTGTTTTTTCATCTCATAAACTATATGGCCCATCTGGAGTAGGGGTCCTTTACGGTAAAGAAGGTCTTTTGAATTCTCTTCCTACAGTGATATTTGGAGGAGGTATGATCAATCAAGTCGAATTAGATAGCTTTACTCCAGCTATTCTTCCAAATAAGTTTGAGGCAGGAACTCCACCAATTGAAGCTACGGCCGGTCTTTCTGCTGCATTAGATTATTTAGTAGAAAATAAATTTGAAAACTATTTTGATGAAGAGATTAAATTGCGTGAATCTTTAATTAATGAATTAAAAAATCTTGGCAATATAGATATCTATGGTGTATCGGATGATATTCATGCCTCTTCAATTGTTTCCTTCAATGTTCAAGGTAAAAATTATAATGATATTGCTACTTTCTTAGATCAATATGGAGTAATGATTAGAAGTGGACATCATTGCTGCCAGCCTTTTATGAAAAAACTAAAAATACCTGGTACTTGTAGGGTTTCATTTGGAATTTATAATTCTCAAGAAGATATATCTCTATTTATAGATGCTCTTAATAAAACCAATAAATTACTTTCATGAATGACAATAAAACCTTAGCTGATTTTTTACCAAAACTTAATACTGAAGGAGAGTTAATTTTAGGCGATCTTAAAGATTCAGCTCTTAAACCAATTACAAAACAAGACGTTATAGATAAAATTTTACTTATTGATGATCCTGAATTGGGCATTAATATTTATGATCTAGGTTTAATTTATGAACTTAATATAGAAAACAATAATATTGAGGTATTAATGACCTTAACAACCGTTAATTGTCCCGTAGCTGATACAATGCCTAATGATATTGCTAAAAAAATAGCAACCATTGATGATTGTGGTCAAATTAAGGTCAAATTAACATTTGATCCTCCCTGGACTAAAGATATGATGAGTGAGGATGCTAAATTAGCTCTAGGATTTTGATATGACACAATTATTTTCATTAACAGACACAGCTGTATTAAAAATTAAAAATATGCTTGCTGACCAAAAAGATAAAATGGGATTAAGAATTGGTCTTAATACAAGAGGTTGTGCAGGATTAAGCTATACAATGGATTACGCAACTTCAGATAATATTAATGAATGTGAAAAATTAGAAAATTATGAAGTTCCTCTTTTTATCGATAATAAAGCCGTAATGTATATTATTGGAACACAAATGGATTTTGTTAAAGAAGAATTTGGCGAAAGGTTTGTTTTTAATAATCCAAATCAAACTAGTGAATGTGGTTGTGGTGAAAGCTTCCACGTAGAATCTTAAACAATATTTAATTAAAACTCATGTCAGTTATTTACGGATTATTGTCTGCCCTTAGTTTTGGTATTGGCGATTTCTTAGCAAGATTTTCATCTAAAGAAATTGGATTTCAAAGATCTTTATTTTGGATGCTTGTAGTTGGTGGTATTTTTTATTTATCTCTCTATTCTATATTTTTTGGTGGATTTAACCCTAACTTAAAAGGTTTAATTTATTGTGCTATAGCCGGCATTCTAATAATGTTTGGTCTTCTTTTTCTTTATAATGGATTAGAAAGGGGTCCTGTTTCTATTGTTGCTGCAATAACCGCCACAAATCCATTTTTTGTTTTTCTTATAAGATTTTTTTTAGGATCTGAGCCTACAAAATTACAATGGTATGCAACAATTGCAATAATATCTGGAGCAGTACTTATTTCTTTTAGTGCTAATTCCTTCAAAGAAAGTCTAGGTATGGATTTAAAAAAAATAAGAGAATCGATTTTACTTGCCTTAGGAGCTAGTATTTTTTTAGCGTTTGGTCTTATTTTTTCTCAGGAGGCATCTATCTATCTCAATACCACTGAAACAGTAATCTATATTAGATTTTTTAGTTTATTTTCAATTGCTATATTGCTTTTAGTTCTAAAAATAAAACCAATCTTAACTAGAAAAGCAGTCCCTATACTTTTTTTTCAAGGGATCTTAGAGACATCAGGTTATTTTTTTTTAATATCAGCTTTTATTTTCGATCCTATAGGGGTAGCAGTTGTTGTTTCTTCTGCTTTTGGGTTAGTGACAATTATTCTTGCAAGATTTATTTTGAAAGAAAAAATTGAAAAATTTCAAATATTAGGAATCTCAATTACTTTTATTGGAATTGTAGGTATCTCTACAAACGAAAAAATATATGATTTGTTGGTAAATAATTTATCTAACTTGCTTAATTAATCGATCTTTATCAAAATTTACAGAATTTATAGCTATTGATAAGCAAATTATAAATCCGCCTAAAAGCGTATATGAGCCAGGTGTTTCATTAACTCCTAAAAATGGTACCCATGCCCATATAATTCCACCAATAACTTCTAAAAGTGAAAGCATTGTCAATTCACCTGATAGTAATTTTTTTGAACCAAGACTATAAAGAATTAGTCCAGAACCAACTAAAGAACCATGGACAATGCTTAAAAAAATATTTTTTAATGGAATATAAATCGAACCATTTGATACTAAAAGTATTGTGAAAGAAAAAATTGCACAAAAAATTCCAGCATAAATAAGAATATAAAATTTTTTGATATCATTCTTACTTCTTAGCATTACTGTAAATCCCGCAAATCCAAGACTAGCCACTAATCCAGTCAAAAGTCCAAAAAGGGATCCGCTTATTTTTCCCTGAAGCATCATTATAATTACACCGATTAAAGCAAATATCATGGCTATAAAATTTTTTTTTGAAATTTTTTCTTTAATTACAACAAATGCTATAATGGAAGCTAAAAATGGCATTAATGCCAACATAAGTAAAGTAACAGCTGCTGTTGTATTTGTGATTGAGTATATAAAGCCAATCATTGTACACATTAGTAATAAACCGCCATATATAGTTATTTTATCAAAAGTAAAAAAATTCTTTAAAAAGTTTCCCCTATCTTTAACTAGTAAAAAAATACAAATTATTAAAGCTACTGTAATTCCTCTAATAATTAAGTAGGGAAGTTGATACAGTTGAGGATCAACCATACTTTTAACTACAACAGCTCCAAAACTCCAAATTAATCCACTTATAATAACTAAAATTGCAGCTTTTGAATGATCGGACAATTTAATTCATCATAGGTAATTAAAACTAAGCATTAAAAAAATCAATTAAGGAGTCGATGCTTTCAATTTTTTGATTTTCTCCAGATTTATCTCTTAAAGTAAAATTACCACTTTCAATTTCTTTTTCCCCAATAACTAATGTGTAGGGAATTTTTTTAGTTACAGATGTTCTGATTTTATATCCAAGCTTATTGTCAGATTGATCAACAATAGATCTTACCTTATGGTTAATTTTTTTATTTAAGTCATTACAGTAGTCAGTGAATTTTTCAGATATAGGGAGAATAGCCAACTGAACAGGTGTAATAAATAAAGGCAACCATCCATTAGTATTCTCTAAAATAATTGCAATAAATCTTTCTAACGAACCTATTAATGCTCTGTGAATCATGATTGGAGTTTTATTATCATCATTTCTATCTTTGTATTTTGCGCCAAGTCTACTTGGTAAATTAAAATCAATTTGAATAGTTCCGCATTGCCATTCTCTTCCCAGAGAATCTTCTAAAGTAAATTCAATTTTTGGACCGTAAAAAGCACCTTCACCTTCTAAAATATTAAATAGTTTATTACTATCTGTGAGAACTTTTTTTAATTGAGTTTCTGCATTTTCCCAATCTTCATCAGAGCCAATACTTTTTTCTGGTCTTGTGGATATATTGTATTTGACTTTAGTAAACCCGAATTCTTTATAAATTTTTTCAATTAAATTTGCTGTTTCATTGCAAACTTCATAAATTTGATCTTCTGTACAAAAAATATGCGCATCATCCATAGTAAAGCCACGAACTCTAAAAAGACCGTTTAGTGCCCCTGAGGGCTCATAGCGGTGACATTTTCCAAATTCTGAATATCTTAAGGGAAGATCTTTATAAGTTATTAATTCTGAGTTAAACAAAACTATATGACAGGGGCAGTTCATAGGTTTTAATGCAAAAGTTTTATTATCAGATTCAATAGTAAACATATTTTCTTTAAAATTATCCCAATGTCCAGATTTCACCCATAGCTCATTTGAAACTAATTCAGGAGTTTTAACTTCAAAGTAATTAAGTTTTCTCTGCTCCTCTCTAATATAATTAGTAATATTTCTATATAGAGTAAGTCCATTCGCCTTCCAAAAAACATTACCAGCTGAAAATTCAGTTAAGAGAAATAAACTCATATCCATACCTAATCTTCTATGATTTCTTTCTTTAGCTTCGTCTATATTTTTTATATGAACATCTAGTTCTTTTTTTGAAAACCATGCTGTTGCATATATCCGTTGAAGCATTTTATTAGTACTTATGCCTCTCCAATAAGCCCCTGATATATTAATGATTTTAAAATGAGGCTGATATTCCTTAGTACTTAGGTGATGTGGCCCCTTACATAAGTCTATAAAATTTTCCTGTTCATAAATTGTTAATTCCGCATCTTCAATACTGTTAATTAGTTCTAATTTATATTTATTATCACGAAATAATTCTAAAGCTTCATTTTTGGTAATGGATTTTTTATGAAAATTTCTAGTTTGATTTAAAATTTCTTTCATTTTATTTTCAATTTTTGCTATATCTTCTTCATTTAAATTTCTTTCGATATCAAAATCATAATAAAATCCATTTTTAATAAATGGTCCTATTGTGGGTTTAGTATTTGGAAATAAGGAGATAACAGCTTCAGCCATAATATGAGCCATATCATGTCTCATAATATTTAATGCATCTTCACTTAATTTTTTGATAGGACTACTCCCTTCTGAATTTATATCAGAGTAGGTGCCATCTGAATTTTTATATGCTACGACTTCATTCATTATTTATTTCCTTAAAAAAACAACTTTCTTCTCCAGTGTGACAAGCTTTTTTACCATCTAAATCAACTTTATAAACTAATGAATCGCTATCACAATCTATAAGAATACTAACTATTTTTAAGTAATTTCCAGAAGTATTGCCTTTTAACCATAATTCATTCCTACTTCTACTCCAAAAATGTGCTAATTTTTTTTTTATGGATAACCTTACTGCCTCCTCATTAGAGTAAGCTAACATTAAAATCTTAAGTGAATCCGAATCTTGGACAATTACAGGAACTAATCCGTCTTTATTATATTTGATATTTGATAATTTAATTTTTTCCACTAATTTACAATGATTAATAAAGGTTTATTTATTTATGAGTTTTACTGTAATTGCACCAATTTTCAATGAAGAAAAGAATGTACAAATTCTTTTTGATGAGATTTTGAATTCATGCAGTAAAATACCCTTAACTCAAGTAATTTTTGTAAATGATTCCTCCAGTGATGAATCTTTAAATCAATTAAAAAATATTAAAAATTCAAAATTTAAGTTTATATCTCATGATTCGACATTAGGTCAAAGCGCTGCTATTCATACAGGCATTGTAAATTCACAGACCGACGTCATTATTACAATTGATGGAGATCTTCAAAACGATCCATCTGATATTCCCAAAATTTTTAATAAATTTTTAGAACTTAAAAAAAATAAAATATTTATTCAAGGATATAGATCTTCAAGAAAAGACACTTTATCTAAAATTATCGCATCTAGAATTGCTAATTATATTAGAACTTTAATTTTAAATGACAGTCATCCTGATTCAGGTTGTGGTTTAAAAATTTTTAATAAGAGTGACTATCTGTCAATACCTCATTTTAAAAATATGCATCGGTTTATGCCATTCTTATTTAAGATGATTGGATGTGCCACTTATAGTACTGATGTCAATCATAGAAATAGACAGTCTGGTATTAGCAAATATAATAATACTGGTAGAGCTATAGCCGGTATTTATGATTTATTTGGTGTTGTATGGCTTAAAAAAAGATATTTAAAAAATTTTTATGCAAAAGGTGATCAAATAAAATGACAAACGAAACCATTTGGCTAGGAATTGGTTTTTTTGGACAAGGTTTATTTTTTATGAGGTGGGTAGTTCAATGGATTTCTTCAGAAAAAAAAAAGAAAAGTGAAATTCCTGTTCTTTTTTGGTACTTTAGTTTAATAGGGGGAATTATTACACTAATCTATGCAATTTATAGAGTCGACCCTGTATTTATATTAGCTCAGTCTTTTGGTTTAGTTGTTTATTTAAGGAATATTTATTTTATTTATTTTTCAGAAAAATGATTTTTCATGTTGCTCCAATGATGGGGTATACTGATTATTATTTTAGAAATCTGCTTCATTTCCTATATTCAGATAATATAAAAACTTATTCAGAAATGATTGTGGATAAAGCAATTATCTATAATGCGGAAAAAACATTCACAAAGCATTTTTGTAAATCGAATAAGAGTATTATCCAAATAGCTGGTTCTAACCCTAAAGAAATATCGGAATGCATTAAAATTTTAGATAATATCCCTCATATTAGTGAAATTAATTTTAATTTAGGTTGTCCTAGTTCTAGAGTTCAAGAAAATAAGTTAGGTCTTGCCCTAACACAATATCCTGAAGAAGTTAATGGCTGTTTAGAAGAAATTTCAAATTCAAATAAAATCATATCTGTTAAATGTCGATTAGGCTTAGGTCTAGAGGAAGACCAAGACTACATATATAATTTTTTAACTATGTTTAAAAATATGAACATCAATAAAGTTATAATTCATTGTAGAAACGGAGTTCTTAATTTAAATACAAAAAAAAATAGAACAATTCCAAAAATCAATTACGAGCTTTTCTTTAAATGCTTTCAGGACTTCCCAGATGTTAAATTAATACCAAATGGAGAAATCAATAATACTGAAATTATTAATAATTTTAAGAAAAATAATATAAATGAAGTGATGATAGGTAGAAAGTTTGCTGAAGAACCCTTATTTCTTCATCATAAAAAACTTATTAATATCAATGACATAGATACTAAAATTCTAAACTATTTATCTTTTATGATTAAATATCCAATTATAAAAAAAAATCTATTACAAAAATCTTTATTAACTTTATTTGCAAATTTGAAAGATTCTAAAAAATATAAAAAAAAGATTCATAGCCTAAATACCATAGATGAAATTCAGTCTGTATTTGAGAAAAGAGAAATTATTTGGAATTAAAAAATTTAATTAATTATTCTAATTTTATAAAAAGCAATCAAAGCCTATTTACTAGTCTAAATATATCGGATTATAGTAAATCATCTATAATTAATTATTTTAATAGAAATCTTCCTAATTACTTCAATTCAAAATCTGTAAGTTATGAAAAGTTTCAAAAATTAAAAGATGAAATTATAATATTAATTTTTATTAGTCATTATATGGGTATTAATGACCATATAACTTCTTCAAGACTATGGTCTATAATTATGCGTAAATATTTAAGTAAAATCTTTCATCATTATTTATCACTTGAAAATATAAATTATCGAAAAAATTTTTTTATCTTAAGCCTTGGTAAATTGGGTGTGAGTGATCTAAATTACTCAAGTGATATCGATTTAATTATTTTTTTTAAATCAAATGAAAATATTAAATTTCAAGATTTTAACAAGATTGTAAAAAATATACTTTCTAAAATTTCTAACGTCTCTATTTCATTTTTTCATAAAATAGATATGAGACTCAGACCTGATTTTGGGGCAGATTCAGTTATTTCTGATTTAGATAGTTCTGTCGAGTATTATTCTTCAATTGGAAGAAATTGGGAAAGACTTGCTTTCCATAGATCTTCTTTTTTTTGTGGTAATTATTCTCTATTTTTAAATTTTAAATTTTTAATTCATAACTTTCTGTATAGAAAAAGTTTTGATTTCTATGCAATAGATGAAATTAAAAAACTTTTTATATTCTCTAAATCGACTAAAGGTTCTATTAATATTAAATCCTCACTTGGTTATATAAGAACTTGTGAAAATATATTGCATTTTTTTCAGCTTATTTGGTCTGGTAAAATTCAAAATCTTCGTAATATCTCTATTCATAAACTCTTTGACATATTATTTAATTATCCTTATATAATTTCAAAAGTAGATTTATTAATTATTAAAAACGCTTATTATTATTTTCGCTGGATTGAAGACATTCTTCATATTAAATATAATTCAAAAATTAATACAGTTTCATTTAAAGATCTAGGCGTATTAAATTTAAATGAAAACGTAGAGTTTGAATTAACTAATTATAGTCAAAAAGTCATCAATATTTATAACAAGTTATTTAAACCTGAAGAGATTGAAACTACTTATGATATTAAAAATTTTAATTTAAATAGCTCCTCAATCATTAATAACTGGTATCAAAGGTCAAATGAAAAAATTAATTCAAATCAAATAAAAAAAGATTTTGATAATATAATTAATGCCTTTTTAAGTACTGTAGATACTTTAGATAATAGAGATAATTTAGTTATTAAATTTGATTATTTACTAACTTATTATAAATCAGGAATACATCTAGCTGCTCTATATAAATACAATCCTTTAATTTTGGATAAATTAATTTTTATATTTACTAATTCTGTAAAATTATCTAATCAAATTAACAATTATAATTTTCTAGTTGAGTCTTTAATTTTCATATCTAGTGATCATTCAGCCTATTCGAAAATTAATAATTATGAAAATAATGATTTTGATCTAAGTCTTAAAAATTCTATAAATAACTTTTATGAGGAGCTTTTTTCAATAGATTTCAATTATTTAGATAATAAATTTTCATTAAGGAAATATGAGCATCAACGTAGTAGAGTTATTAGATCTTTCCTTTTTAATTTATTTTTATTAGTAAAAAATTTATATCTAAAAAACAATAACTTATCTTCTTCAGAAATTCTTCCTGTGCTTTTTGGAAGTACTGCTCTTTATCAAAATTTATCTTATTCAGATACAGATATTTTTTTTATTAAGATGGATTCAAATATAGATCACATGCACTCTATTAAAATCATTAAAAGATTCTACTTAATTATTAATCAATATTTAGATAAAAGTGTAATTGATATTGATCATAGAAATAAACCTTTTGGTAACCAATCTGATCTTATAATTAATTACAATGATTTTTTAAATTTTTATCAATCTAATGAAGATGATTTTTATAAATTATCTTTCTTTAAGTCTGATATTATTACTAATAATATTTCTTTTAAGAGGCAATTTTTAAATGATAAATTTAAAATTATTTCCAGTTTCAGAAAAATTGATCATGCTTATTTAAATAAAATAATTGATATTAAATTAAAAACTATTGATCTAAAAAATATTATTTCTATTTATGATTTATTAATTAACTTTGGTAAAATTAATAATTCTGAATATTTGATGTATGAAAATGATCTTGGTTATTTAAGAAAAATTTTAAATAACCAAGATTTAACTGGTGTAAAATTTAAATTAGATTTAAATTTCTATATTGATAAAATTAGTACTTAATAGTCGTAATACATATCGTACTCTTTAGGAGTTACGACAAGCTTGTTAGGTTCAATTTCAGCTTTTCTTTTGTATTCAATAAAAGATTCTATTAAATCTTCAGTAAACACATTTCCTTCTAATAAATAACCGTGGTCTTTTTCAAGATTATTAATCGCTTCTTCTAAAGATGAGGGAACTTCTTTGATATTTGCTTGTTCCTCAGGAGGTAGATCGTAAAGATTTTTATCCATTGGTTCTCCTGGATCAATTCTATTCTTAATTCCATCTAAACCTGCCATTGCCATTGCTGCAAAAGCTAAATATGGATTTGCGGTCGCATCAGGACACCTAAATTCTACTCTTTTTGCCTTAGGTGAAGGAGAGTAGGCTGGAATTCTACAAATAGCACTTCTATTGGCATTTGAGTAAGCTAGCTTTACTGGAGCTTCATAGCCAGGTACTAATCTTTTAAATGAATTAATTGTAGGGTTTGTGAATGCTAATAATGAAGGTGCGTGTTTTAATAGTCCGCCGATATAAAATTTAGCTTCATCGCTCAAATTAGCATATCCACCTTCTTTAAAGAATATTGGTTTTCCATTAGACCAAATACTTTGATGACAGTGCATTCCAGATCCATTGTCATTAGAAAGAGGTTTTGGCATAAAAGTAGCACTTAAACCATTCATCTTTGCAGAATTTCTGACTACATATTTATATTTCATTATGTCGTCAGCATGTGAAACTAGTGTATCAAATTTTAAATCAATTTCTTGCTGTCCTGCAGTAGCCACTTCATGATGTTGTGCTTCAACTTTTAATCCAATTGAAACCATATGATTAACCATTTCAGAACGAATATCTTGAAAGGTGTCATGTGGTGGAGTGGGGAAGTAGCCTGATTTATTTTTTATTTTATAGCCTAAGTTTGGATTCTCGTCAGCCCCTGTATTCCAAACTGCCTCACCTGAATCTACTGAAAAGAATGAATGATTTGGTTCAGTTGAAATTCTCACATCATTAAATAAGAAAAATTCAGCTTCTGCTCCAAAGAAAATTTGATCGCCGATCCCAGTTGATTTTACATATTCCTCAGCTTTTTTAGCTATATATCTTGGATCTTTGTTATATTTTTGTCCAGTTGTAGGATCTTGAATGTCACAAATTAGAACTAAAGTCGGGTCAGCAAAAAAAGGATCAATAAATGCAGTTGTTGAGTCAGGTATTAATATCATATCACTAGCTTCAATATTTCTAAAACATCTAATTGAAGATCCGTCGAATCCAACACCCTCTTCAAAAACATCCATTTCAAATGTGCCAATATGATGAGAAAAATGATGCCAAGTCCCCAAAGGATCACAAAATCTGTAATCAATAAAATTAATGTTCTTTTCGTCTATAAGTTTCTGTAAAGATTTTTTATCCATATTTATTTCTCCTTTATGATTTTATTATAATTAAATTGCTAAACTGCATCATCGCCAGTTTCACCTGTACGAATTCTGATAGCTTCACTAACTTCGTATACAAAAATTTTTCCATCACCAATTTTTCCTGTATTTGCATGTTTAATAATGACTTCAATTGCTTTTTTATAGTTTTTATCATCTACTATCAGTTCAATTTTAACTTTTGGAAGAAAATCGACAACATATTCTGCACCGCGGTACAATTCAGTATGGCCTTTCTGTCTTCCAAAACCTTTAACCTCAGAAACAGTCAATCCGCTTAGGCCTATTTGACCTAATCCGTCTTTTACATCCTCAAGCTTAAAAGGTTTAATAATTGCTTCTATTTTTTTCATTATTGCGGTAGCAAATATAATGCTTAAATTGCATAATATCTATACCTTAAATTAATCAGTTTAAATTCTTTAATATCTATACTATAAATTAATCACTTTTTGTGGCGGGTATAGCTCAGTTGGTTAGAGCGTCGGTTTGTGGTACCGAAGGTCGGGGGTTCGAGACCCCTTACTCGCCCCACTAATATAATGATGCGCGGATGTGGCGGAATGGTAGACGCACTGGTTTTAGGTACCAGCGGAGCAATCTGTGGGAGTTCGAGTCTCTTCATCCGCACCAAATAAATGGAAAAAAAATGAATTATAAATCAATTGAAAAAAAAGATCACTTATCTCAATACGAGGTAAGTTTAGATAAAGTCACTATAGAGAATATTATTTCTGATAAAATTTTACAAAAACAAGAAACATTTGAAGTTTCAGGATTTAGAAAGGGAAAAGTTCCTACAGGTATAATAAAGTCTAAAATAGGACCTCAAATTGAAAATGAAGTACTGAATGAAGAAATTTCAAAAAATATATCAGAAATAACCGATAAAGAAAAAATTGTTTCGCTTATTCAACCCCAACTTGATTTTAAAGACAATTTTAATTTTAACGTATCTTTTTATCATAAACCAAAAATTGATATTGAAGGACTTAAAACAACAGAAATTAAAGCCTATAAAGTGGACATTAAGAAGTCAGATATTGATGATTTCAGAGATAAAATTAGAAAAGAATATTATACTTTAGATGAAGAGAAAAAAGTAACTAAAGAATCTGTGGTTGATTTTGAAATTACTAACTATTCCGATGAGTTAAAATCTATCTTTTCTCAAAAGCAAGTCAGGATGGATCTTACAACTGACACTAAGGAAGTAATATTTGATCAAATTAAAAATATTTTAATTGGTTGTGAAATAAAAAAAAAATTAGAAACAAATATCAATAATCTAAAAATTGAAATCGAAATCGTAAATTCTTATAAGAAGATTTATCCAGGGACTGACGAAGATCTTTTAAAAGTACTTAAAATAAATGATATTGAAGAATTAAATACTCAAATTAATAAAAAATTATCTGACGATACGGAGTTCATGAAAAAAGATTTTTATATTGAGGAGATTTTAAAAGCATTTTTAGATAAAGAAAATATTCATATACATGAAGAGGTTATTAATATTGAGCTAAAGAGAAATTATTCTATTGATACAAAAGATATTAAGGAAGAAGACAAGAAAAGGACTGACAGTCTTAAAAAAATGTTGTTAGACAATATAAAGAAAGATGTGATTTATTCTGAACTTGTATCTTTTTTTAAAGTTTCAGTTGATCAAAAAGAACTTCAGGAGTATTTAAAAACTTATTATGGTGAAAAGATTGATCAGAAGACTGCTGAAATGGGTTATGCAACATTATTGAGAAATAAAATAGCAGATGAATCAATGAAAACTTTTAAAATTAAAGAAACCAAGTTAAGCTTGTCTGACTTTATGAAATTAAGAACACTAGAACAGGGTCACAATCATGACCATGAACATGACCATGACCACGACCATGAACATGACCACGACCATGAACATGACCACGACCATGACCACGACCATGGACACGATAAAAAATGAGTTTAGATATGAATTTAGTTCCAATAGTAATTGAGCAGTCTGGAAAAGGCGAGAGATCGTTTGATATTTTTTCTAGACTTCTAAGGGAAAGAATTATTTTTTTAACTGGACCTATAGAAGATAATTTAGCATCATTGATATGTGCTCAGATGCTTTTTTTAGAATCTGAAGCTCCTGACGAACCAATTAACCTCTACATCAATTCTCCTGGCGGAGTAGTTTCTGCCGGATTGGCTATGTATGATACGATGCAGTATATTAAATCTCCAGTATCAACAGTATGTCTAGGTCAAGCGGCATCAGCCGCATCATTAATATTATGCGCAGGCGCCTCGGGTACTAGGTACGCTACGCCTAATTCAAAAATTATGATTCACCAACCCTCTGGCGGATTTTCTGGTCAAGCTACTGACATAAAAATACAAGCAGAAGAAATTTTAAAAACAAAAAAAAGAATTAATGAAATCTATCAAAAACATTTAAACATTAGTATTAATGAAATTGATAAAGCTATGGAGAGAGATAGGTTTTTTGATCCACAAGAAGCAATGAAATTTGGATTAATAGACAAAGTTATAACTAAAAGGGACGACATGTAATGGTAGATTTACCTATAGCTACTGATGATAAAAAAATCTCATGTTCTTTTTGTGGTAAAAGCCAAGAAGAAGTAAAAAAATTAATAGCAGGACCTAATGTGTATATCTGTAATGAGTGTGTAATTTTATGTAAGGACATTCTTGTTGAGGATGATAAAATTGATACTAAAAAAAAATTTGAAATACCAAAACCAAGTGAAATTTTTAGCTACTTAGAAAATCACATTATAGGCCAAGAACAAGCTAAAAAGATTTTATCTGTGGCTGTATACAATCACTACAAAAGAGTTCAAAAACCGCTTAAAGATATTGAGATATCTAAATCAAATATTTTACTAATAGGTCCTACGGGCTGTGGTAAAACTTTATTAGCTCAAACTTTAGCAAAATTTCTTAATGTCCCATTTACTATTGCTGACGCAACTACTTTAACAGAGGCCGGCTATGTAGGAGAAGATGTTGAAAATATAATTCTTAGATTACTTCAGCAGTGTGATTATGATGTAAATGCAGCTCAAAAGGGAATCGTTTATATTGATGAAATAGACAAAATTGGAAGAAAAAGTGAAAATCCTTCCATTACAAGAGATGTTTCTGGTGAAGGTGTGCAACAGGCACTTCTTAAAATAATTGAAGGTACAATATCAAATGTTCCTCCTCAGGGAGGCAGAAAACATCCTCAGCAGGAATTCTTACAGGTCGACACAAAAGATATTCTTTTTATATGTGGTGGAGCTTTTGAGGGTGTTGATAAAATTATTAAAAATAGAATAAATAAAAAAACAATTGGTTTTAATAAATCCATTGATGAGAATCTGGGATTAAAATCTAATTTAGAAAATGATGATTTAATTAAATTTGGGTTAATTCCTGAGTTAGTGGGTAGATTGCCTGTAAATGCACATTTGGAAGAGCTTAGTCTTGAAGATTTGGAGAAAATTTTAATTACACCAAAAAATGCAATAGCAAAACAGTACGAAGCTCTTTTTTCTTTTGAAGGAGTTACGTTTGAAATAACTGATGATGGTAGAAGGCAAATAGCATTATTAGCTCAAGAAAAAAAAATAGGAGCCAGAGGGCTCAGATCAATTTTAGAAAAAATACTATTGGAATGTATGTTTGATATCCCAGATAAAAATTCAGTTGATAGGGTAGTGTTAAATAAGGACGCAGTCATAAATAACCAACCCATATTGATTTATAAAGAAAAAGTAAAAATAAAAAAAAAAGTAGGTGAAAATTAAAAATTCCTCACTATCTTATTAGTATGGATAAAAATATTGTCACTGGCCCAATTTTACCTCTTAGAGATTTAGTTGTATTTCCTTCAATAACATCACCGCTTTTTGTCGGCAGATCTAAATCAATTGATGCAATAAATTATGCAATGGATAAAAATGATAAAATTATTTATCTTTTTACCCAAAAAGAACCCACAGAAGACAATCCTACATCTAAAGATATTTATACGTATGGTGTAAAATCTAAAATTATTCAATTTCTAAAACTTCCTGATAATACCTATAAAGTATTAACTGAAGGACTTGAGATTTATAAAATTAAGTCTGAAATCAAAGACTCAAATTCATTTCTTTCTGCAAAGCTTGAAAAGATTATTATTACAAAAAAAAATAGTGCAGAGCAAAAGGCTTCTTTAAGAGTTCTTAAAAATGAATTTCAAAATTATATCCAAAACATAGGAAATAATAACGACATATTAGAGGGCTTACTTAACATCGATGATCCCTATCAGTTTGTTGACAATGTTTACTATAATTTAAATATGAGTATAGAGGATAAGCAAAAAAACCTTGAGACTATAGATGTTAATAAAAAAATTAAAAATTTACTTAATTATTTTTCTAAAGAGCTTAATTTTTCAGCACTAGAAAAGAAAATTAAAAATAGAGTTAAAAGACAAATGGAAAAAACTCAGAGAGAATACTATTTAAATGAGCAAATGAAGGCCATTCAAAAAGAATTAGGAGACGGAGAAGATGGCAATAATGAATACACGGAAATAGAGAAAAAAATTAGTGAAGTTACTTTGTCTAAAGAGGCAAAAGAAAAAGCTCTTAATGAGTTTAAGAAATTAAAAACCATGAGCCCCATGTCAGCAGAAGCATCAGTGATTAGAAATTATTTAGAATGGATTTTAGATATACCTTGGAATAAGTTTTCCGATGAGAATAATAATATTAACACTGCGGAAAAAATACTTAATGAAGATCATTATGGTCTTGAAAAAGTTAAAGAAAGAATACTTGAATTTTTAGCTGTTAAGAAAAGATCAAATAAAACTACTGGTACTATTCTCTGTTTTATTGGTCCCCCGGGAGTCGGTAAAACATCTTTAGGTAAATCGATCGCTAGAGCTACAGGGAGAGAGTTTGCTAAATTTTCTTTAGGTGGAATTCGTGATGAGGCTGAAGTAAGAGGTCATAGAAGGACTTATATAGGTTCAATGCCAGGTAGATTTATTCAAGCTATGAAAAAAGCTAAAACTTCTAATCCTGTAATTTTATTAGACGAAATTGATAAAATTGGAAATGATTGGAGAGGAGATCCTTCTTCTGCTCTATTAGAAGTATTAGATCCTGAGCAAAATAGTCAATTTAATGATCATTATTTAGAAGTTGATTATGATTTATCAAATGTAATGTTTATATGTACGGGTAATACTTTTAATATACCCGGACCACTTTTAGATAGATTGGAAGTGATAGAAGTATCTGGTTATACGGAAAAAGAAAAAGTTGAAATTGCTAAAAGATACTTGGTTCCTAAAAAAATGAAAAAAAATATTGTTAAATCTTCTGAATTTAAATTCGGCAAAGACGCTATTACAAAAATTGTAAGAGATTATACTAGAGAGTCGGGAGTTAGGTCTTTAGAGCAGCTTTTTGATAAACTTTTTAGAAAATTAGTTTTTAGTTTAGAGAGAAATAAATCTAAAAATAAAAAACCTTTTCTTTTTGATTCAAAGTCTATTGTAAAATTTCTTGGTGCTGAAAGATTTAAAGACACAACTATTGGTAAAAAAAGTTTAGTAGGTATTACTCATGGATTAGCCTGGACTTCTGTTGGAGGCGAATTACTAAATATAGAAGTAAATCTTTCATCAGGTAAAGGGATGATTAATGCAACCGGTAAACTTGGTGATGTCATGAAAGAGTCAATTACTGCAGCATTAGGCTATATCAAGTCTAATTCTATTGAATTTGGAGTTAATCCAAAGGTTTTTGATAAAGTTGATATTCATGTTCATGTTCCTGAAGGAGCAGTTCCTAAAGATGGGCCAAGCGCAGGTGTCACTATATTTACTTCTCTTATTTCTGCCTTAACTGAAATAAAAGTTAAGAATGATGTTGCTATGACAGGAGAAATTACATTAAAAGGTAGAGTGTTACCTATTGGGGGTTTAAAAGAAAAATTATTAGCTGCAATTAGATACGGAATAAAGACAGTTATTATTCCAAAAGATAACGAAAAAGATCTTTTAGAAATACAAAAAGATATTCAAAACAAACTTACTATTAAATCTGTAGAGTATGCAAGGGAAGTGCTTGATATAGTTTTAATGTCAAAAATAGCCAAAATTGACAAAAAACTTGATTGGAGAAACATAGTTTCTGATGCAGTCAATAAAAAAAGCCCAAAAAATGAAGAAAAAACTTTCGTTAATTAATAGATTTCTGTTGATTTCCAAGCATTTTTCTTAATAGAATGAACATATAGAATCACAAGGAGGTTCATAATGAACAAGAATGAATTAATCGCAGAATATAGCTCAAAAAATAGTGTTGCAAAAGCAGATGCAACAAAAGCAGTAGACACTCTTTTCGAAATTATTACTGAAACACTTAAGTCCGGTGGAGATGTTAAGATTGCTGGTTTTGGTACTTTTAAGGTAGCAGACACTAAAGCAAAAACTGGCAGAAATCCTAGAACTGGTGAATCTATTCAAATAGCTGCATCAAAGAAACCAAAATTTCTTGCTGGTAAACAATTAAAAGAACTAATAAAGTCCACAGTCTAATAAATAGGGCGATTAGCTCAGTTGGTAGAGCATCTCGTTTACACCGAGAGGGTCGGCGGTTCGAGTCCGTCATCGCCCACCATTTATTAGTTCGCCTGGGGGCGTAGTTCAGTTGGTTAGAACGCCTGCCTGTCACGCAGGAGGTCGCGAGTTCGAGTCTCGTCGCTCCCGCCACTTATAATTAAGCGGCTTTCATTAAAATGGTAAAATATTCATGTTGCGTCATTTTTTTGATTAGTATTATTACTTTTTTTAACTAAATTGATTATTTATGCATAACAGTGATTATTTTTTTATATTAGTTTTTATTCTCATAGCAATGGGAATGGCTATTGCTATGTTTTTGTTATCAAAAATTTTAGCGCCCAACTCACCAGATAGTGAAAAGCTCTCAGCTTATGAATGTGGCTTTGAAGCCTTCGATGATGCTAGATCAAAGTTTGATGTTAGATTTTATTTAGTATCTATTTTATTTATTATTTTTGATTTAGAGATAGCTTTTCTATTTCCTTGGGCTGTAAGTTTAAAAAATATAGGAGCTCTAGGTTTTTATTCTATGATGTTTTTTTTATTTATTCTTACAATTGGTTTTATTTATGAGTGGAAGAATGGAGCATTGGATTGGGAATAGAAAATCATAACTCTTTAAGTTTAGAAGAAGTTTTTGAAAAAAAAGGTTTCGTAACTTCCAATTTTGAAAATTTAATTAATTGGGCTAGGGCAGGATCTTTGTGGCCTATGACTTTTGGTTTAGCTTGTTGTGGTGTTGAAATGATGCATTCTTATATGAGTAGATATGATCTTGATAGGCTTGGTGTAATACCAAGAGGTTCACCTAGACAATCTGATGTCATGATTGTTGCTGGAACTTTAACTAACAAAATGGCATCAGCATTAAGAAAAGTTTATGATCAAATGCCAGAGCCAAGATGGGTTATATCTATGGGCTCATGCGCAAATGGTGGAGGTTATTACCACTATTCTTATTCAGTTGTCAGAGGCTGTGATAGAATTGTTCCTGTTGATATTTATGTTCCGGGGTGTCCTCCTACTGCTGAAGCATTAATTTATGGTATTATGCAGCTTCAAGATAAAATAACTAATAAGAAAAAAATTTACAGATAAAAGATGATATCAGAAATCTTAAAAAAATATTCTATAGGTAATTTTTATTATCCTATTAAATCAGACGCTGAGGGTATTCTAATTAGAAGCGACTCCATCATAGAAATAGTTCAAAAATTAAAAGAAGATAAAGACTTATTGTTTGATCAACTTATAGACATCACCGCTACTGATAATCTTCAGTCTGAGGCTATTTCTACAAACGATAGATTTACAATAATTTACACTTTTCTTAGTTTGATAAATAATAAAAGATTTTTTATTTTTACAAACGTTTCTGAAGATAACCCGACTATAGAATCTATTACTAAAATTTTTGAATCTGCTAATTGGTACGAAAGGGAGTGTTACGATCTTTTTGGTATTAATTTTAAAAACCATCCTAGCCTCCAAAGAATAATGAATGATTATAATTTTAATGGCCATCCTTTAAGAAAGGATTTCCCTTTAACTGGTTACGAAGAAGTTAGATATGATGATAATTTGAAAAAAGTTGTTTATGAGCCTGTAGATCTAAAACAAGAATTTAGAGATTTTGATAATGAAAGCCCGTGGGAAGGTATGAAAGATATAATCAGTGAGGAATTAAAAAAATAATTCTATGTCTGAAAATTTTAAACCAGTTACTTTAAATTTTGGCCCTCAGCATCCCGCTGCACACGGTGTTCTTAGGCTTTTAGTTCAATTAGATGGTGAAGTTGTTAATAAGGCAGAACCTCATATAGGATTACTCCATCGCGGTACAGAAAAGTTAATTGAGCATAAGACTTACACTCAAGCTATTCCTTATTTTGATAGACTTGATTATGTTTCTCCAATGTGTCAAGAACATGCCTTCGCACTTTCAGTGGAGAATTTACTTAATATAGAAGCACCTATAAGAGCTCAGTATATAAGAGTTATGTTTGCAGAAATTACGAGAATTCTAAATCACTTATTAAATATTCCAGCTTTTGCAATGGATATAGGCGCAGCTACACCTATGTTATGGGCTTTTGAGGAGCGTGAAAAAATGCTTGAGTTTCATGAGGCAGTTTCAGGAGCGCGTTTCCATGCAGCTTATTTTAGACCAGGTGGAGTGCATCAGGATTTACCGGACGGATTATGCGAAAAAATGCAATTGTATTTTGAAAATTTTCCCAAATTTATTGACACTTTAGAAGAGCTATTAACTGAAAATAGAATTTTTAAACAACGTTCAGTAGATATTGGTATTTTACCAAAAGTAGATGCTATTAATCTTGGCTGTAGTGGTCCTGTTCTTAGAGCGAGTGGAGTGGCTTGGGACCTCAGAAAATCACAACCCTATGATGTTTATTCTGAAATAGATTTTAATATCCCGGTTGGAAAAACTGGAGATACATATGATCGTTACTTAGTTCGAATGGAGGAAATGAGAGAGTCGGTAAAAATAATTTTGCAGTGTATTCAAAAAATTCCCGAAGGTCCTGTCATGATTGAAGATAATAAAATTACCCCTCCCAGAAGATCTGAAATGAAAGATTCCATGGAAGCCATTATTCATCATTTTAAATTATTTACAGAAGGATATAGAGTTCCAACTGGAATTACCTACGTTCCTGTTGAGGCACCAAAAGGAGAATTCGGAGCTATACTAATTTCTGATGGATCATCAAAACCATATAGATGCAAATTGAGAGCTCCTGGATTTGCACATCTACAGGCATTACATTTTTTATCTAAAGGTCATCAGCTTGCTGATATACCTTCAATCCTTGGAAGCTTAGATATTGTTTTTGGAGAGGTTGATAGATGAGCTCTGGACATCCAGGTTTAACAAATACTTTTATAGAAAAAGGATCTCCTTTTAAATGGAGTGATGAAAACCTTATGGAAATTGAAACTATTAAATCTAAATATCCTGCCGAAAGGATACAGAGTGCAGTAATGCCCTTATTGTATCTTGCTCAAAAACAAAATGATAATTGGTTGAGCGTTGAATGTATTGACTTAATTTCTCAAACTTTAAATATGCCTAAAATTAGAGTTGCAGAAGTGGCTTCCTTTTATTCTATGTTTAATTTAAAGCCAGTTGGTAAAAATCTTATTCAGATCTGTAGAACATCTCCTTGTTGGCTTAGAGGTTCAAACAAAATAACAAAAACAATATGTGGTGAAACTGATTGTGATATCAATCAAACTAGTGATGATGGCTTATTTACTGTTGTTGAAGTCGAATGTCTTGGAGCTTGTTCAAATGGACCTATGATACAAATCAATGATGAATTTTTTGAAGATTTAAATCATACAAATACTAAAAAAATAATTGATAATATTAAAAATAATAAACCAAATAAAGTCGGTTCACAAACAGGAAGGTCTTCTTCAGAAAATGCTAAATAAAGAAGATAAAATTTTTACAAATTTACATGGTTTTGAAGATCCTTTTCTGAAGGGGGCTTTAAATAGAGGTGTATGGTCTACTACAAAAGAAATTCTTAAAAAAGAACCGAATGAAATTATTGAGTTAGTTAAGTCTAGTCAGCTTAGAGGTAGGGGTGGCGCCGGGTTCCCTACTGGCCTTAAGTGGTCATTTATGCCTAAAGATACTGGCAAACAACATTACCTAGTTGTTAATGCAGATGAATCTGAACCTGGTACTTGCAAAGATAGAGAGATGATTAGGAATGATCCTCATATGCTTATTGAAGGCTGTTTAATTGCCTCTTATGCGATACAAGCATCAAAATGTTATATCTATATTAGAGGTGAATATTTCTTTGAATATCAACAGCTTGAAAAAGCTATTAAGGAAGCTTATGAAAAAAATCTTATTGGTAAAAATGCTTGTGGCAGTAGTTTTGATTTTGATCTATATGTTCATCGTGGAGCTGGTGCATACATTTGTGGTGAAGAAACAGCTCTATTAGAAAGTTTAGAAGGTAAAAAAGGACAACCTAGGCTCAAACCTCCTTTTCCAGCAGGTGCTGGACTTTATGGAATGCCTACTACAATTAATAATGTTGAATCAATTGCAGTGGTACCAACTATATTAAGAAAAGGTCCTGATTGGTTTAAGGCTCTAGGCTCAGAAAATAATACTGGAACCAAGGTGTATTGTATTTCTGGAAACGTAAATAATCCATGTACTATAGAGGAAGAAATGGGAATTCCTTTAAAAGAGTTAATTGAAAAGTATGCCGGTGGTGTTGAGGGTGGATGGGAAAATCTTTTAGCTATTATACCTGGTGGCTCTAGTACGCCTTTATTGCCAAAAAATATTTGTGAAACAGTAAAAATGAATTTTGATGATTTGAAAGCTAATGGTTCAGGCTTAGGAACAGCAGGCATTATAGTTGTCAGTAAAGATTTTGATGTTGCTGAAGTTATAGAAAGGTTCTCTCATTTTTATAAACATGAAAGTTGTGGTCAGTGTACTCCTTGTAGAGAAGGTACAGGTTGGATGCACAGAATGATGCAAAAATTAATTAAAGGCGATATATCTCCTGAGCAATTAGAATTATTAGAAAATGTCACTAAGCAAATAGAAGGTCATACTATTTGTGCACTTGGAGATGCTGCAGCTTGGCCAATACAGGGGTTAATTAAAAACTTTAAAACTGAATTACTTTCTAGGTATAAGGAAAATATATAAACTTATGAGCGAAGAAAATTTAATAACTATTAAAGTTAATCAGAAAGAAGTCGAAGTTAATAAAAATTTAACTGTTATGCAGGCATGTGAAATTGCAGGTGAAGAAATACCAAGATTTTGCTATCATGATAAATTATCTATAGCGGGTAATTGCAGAATGTGTCTTGTTGAGGTTGAGAAAGCTCCTAAACTTATGTCTTCGTGTACTATGCCTTTAATGGAAGGTATGTCGATCATTACAAATTCAGAAAAAGTTAAATTAGGTAGAAAGGGTGTAATGGAATTCCTCTTAATAAATCATCCTTTAGACTGTCCTATTTGCGATCAGGGTGGTGAGTGCGATCTTCAGGATCAGGCTATGTATTATGGTTTTGATAAATCAAGATTTAGTGAAAACAAAAGAGCTGTTGAAAATAAAAATATGGGTCCATTAGTAAATACTATTATGACTAGATGTATTCATTGCACTAGATGTGTACGTTTTGCTTCTGAGGTTGCGGGTGTTCCTGAAATAGGAATGCTTGGTAGAGGTGAAAATGCTGAAATCACTACTTATTTAGAAAAATCCATAACTTCTGAACTATCAGGTAACGTGATCGACTTATGTCCTGTCGGAGCTCTTACAAGTAAACCTTATAAATTTAAAGCTAGACCTTGGGAGTTAAAAAGAACTGACAGTATTGATATATTTGACGGCGTCGGCTCAAATATAAGAATTGACAGTAGGGCTGAAGAAATACTGAGAATTACACCCAGAGTTAACGAAGATATTAATGAAGAGTGGATTACAGATAAAGTAAGATTTAATTACGATGCTTACTATAATCAAAGAATCGATAAGCCTTATATTAAGAAAGACTCAAAACTATTAGTGTCTAACTGGGATGAAAGTTTAGATATTCTAAAAAATAAACTTAAAAAATCATCTCCTTTTGCTTTAGTGGGACCTCAAACTGATTTAGAGACCGGTTATGCAGTCAGTAAATTCATGTCTAATTTTGGAACTGATAGAGTGGAAGTTAGAACTGATAATCAAACAATATTAAATGATAATCCATTTAGTTATATTTTTAATACCGGCATTTTAAATATAGAAGAATCGGATTTAATAATTTTAATTGGCGTTAACCCTAAACTTGAAGCGCCTATAATAAATTATAAAATTTTAAAATCTTATAATAGAGGTAATGATGTTTATAATATAGGAGACGATATTAACTTAAATTACCCTACTAATTATTTAGGGAAAGATATTAATTCATTACAAGATCAAAATTTAATTGAAAAAATCAAAAAATCTAAAAACCCAATTATTATTGTTGGTTCAGCATACTCATCTCACGCAACACCAGAAGATTTAAAATCTTTATTTGTTTTTTCTAAAAATCATAATTTAATTACTGAAAGTAAAAATAATTTAAATTTTCTAACCCCGTACGCTTCAAGAGTAGGACAGCTTCTTATGGGAAATACGCAAAGTCAAGAATTTGAACCAATGAATTTTCTTGAATCTAAATTTAAAGATGGCTCTTACGATGTATTACTTTCTTTTAATTCGGAAGAAATCTCAAATCCAATATTCAAGGATACATTTAAAGTTTATTTTGGTCATCATGGAGACTTAGGTGCAATGTCTGCTGATTTAGTTCTTCCTACACCCTTATATACTGAAAAAAATTCTACTTTTATTAATACTGAAGGAAGACCTCAAGAGGCTTTTAAATGTCATAATACAATAGGCCAAGCCAAAGAAGAGTGGGCTATTTTAAAGAAATTATCTGAATTAATGGATTTTAAAAATGATTTTAACTCATTTAAAGATGTTAGATCAGGTCTGTTGAAGGATTTTAAATTCAACTTTGAGTTAAATAGTATTATCGATTTTGACTTAGGAATTATTTTTGAAGACACTATTAAGTTCAAATCATCAACTTTTAATTATCCAATAAATAATTTTTATTTTTCAGATGTCGTATCAAAAAATTCAAAAATAATGGCAAATTGCGTTGAGGAAAATACAGTCAGTGAACAAGAGAAAGTTGTTAACCAGTAATGGAGCTGACTTTAATAGATATTCTACTTGGTATTCTTAAAATTTTTTCATTTGTAATGCCTGTTTTAATTTCAGTTGCCCTTTTGGTTTACTTGGAAAGAAAAGTTCTTGGTGCTGTACAACTCAGAAGAGGTCCTAATGTTGTTGGTCCTTTTGGTATTTTGCAAAGTTTTGCTGATGTTATTAAATTAATTACAAAAGAAAATCTTCTTCCTTCAAATTCTAATAAGTTTTTATTTATATTTGCGCCAATGTTAACTCTTCTACTTAGCTTAATTGCTTGGGCTGTTATTCCAATAAGTTCAAAATATGTCATAGCGGATATTAATATAGGTATTTTATATTTATTTGCCGTTTCATCTTTTGGCGTTTATGGAGTCATCATTGCCGGTTGGGCAAGTAATTCTAAATACCCTTTTCTTGGTGCTTTAAGATCCGCTGCTCAAATGATTTCCTATGAGGTTTCTATTGGCTTTGTTATTATTACAGTTTTACTATGTGTAGGCTCATTAAACCTTACAGATATAGTGGAAAGTCAAAAAAATGTCTGGTTTGTTTTGCCTTTATTTCCAATGTTTATTGTATTTATTATTTCATGCTTAGCTGAAACAAATAGACTTCCTTTTGATTTACCTGAAGACGAAGCAACTTTAGTTGCTGGATTTTTTACTGAATATTCATCTATTTCATTTGGATTATTTTTTCTTGCGGAATATGCGAACATGATTTTAATGAGCTCTTTGACTGTGATTTTATTTTTAGGAGGTTGGTATCCGCCTATAGATTTATTTCCCTTTAATGCTATTCCAGGTTTAGTTTGGTTTTCATTAAAGGTTTTTTTAATTCTTTTTGTTTTTTTATGGGTGAGGGCAACATTTCCGAGATATAGATATGACCAATTAATGAGATTGGGTTGGAAAATATTTTTACCTTTGACTCTAATTTGGGTCGTTTTAACTTCTGCTTTTTTGTACTATTTTGAGATGCTACCACAGTAATGAAATCTATAATTAGACATATAAAATCTTTCGTACTCTATGAATTAATGAAGGGCTTAGCTCTTACTCTTAGATATTTTTTTAAACCCAAAGTAACTTTAAACTATCCAAATGAAAAAGGCCCTTTAAGCCCAAGATTTAGAGGAGAGCATGCGCTAAGAAGATATCCGAACGGAGAAGAGAGATGTATAGCATGTAAGTTATGTGAGGCAGTGTGTCCAGCACAAGCAATAACCATTGAAGCTGAGGCCAAACCTGATGGCAGTAGAAGAACTACTAGATATGACATTGATATGACTAAATGTATTTATTGTGGTCTTTGTGAAGAAGCATGTCCCGTTGATGCGATTGTCGAAGGTCCTAATTTTGAATTCGCTACAGAAACAAGAGCAGAACTCCTATATGATAAA
Organism: uncultured Alphaproteobacteria bacterium; assembly: GCA_963926395.1. GTDB lineage: Bacteria > Pseudomonadota > Alphaproteobacteria > HIMB59 > HIMB59 > HIMB59. The sequence continues at coordinate 19,775 of CAWUWX010000008.1, read as the reverse complement.
GAGAAGTTGTTAAAAAATGGAGACATTTGGGAGCAACAAATTAGTTCAAACCTTAAGGCTGACAGAAAGTATCGATAATGTTTGTAGTTGGAACTTTTTATTTTTTTGCAATATTTCTTATTTTTAGTAGCTTATCTGTGATTTTTTCTAAAAATCCTGTAAATTCTGTCTTATTCCTAGTACTTGCTTTTCTTAACTCTACATTTTTATTTATTTTAATTGGTGCTGAGTTCGTCGGAATAATTCTAGCTATCGTTTATATTGGCGCCGTTGCAATTTTATTTTTATTTGTAGTCATGATGCTCGATATAGAACTAATCGACATAGTTTTTTCTGTTAAAAAATATATCCCTTTAGCAATTCTTTTTGCTTTGGTTATTATTTCTGAAATTATTTATTTAACTGTTGTGAAGGCTGTAAAAGGAGATATTTTACTCGAGCCTTCTTCTGTAAACAATACTGAAGCTATAGGTGATGTTTTATATACAAAATTCTTTATAGATTTCCAGCTAAGTGGAATTGTTCTCTTATTAGCCATGATCGGAGCAATCGTTTTAACACATATTTATAAGCCATCTATTAAGAGACAAAATATTAGTCATCAAAATTCTGTTACGGCATCAGAAAGAGTATCTATGCATAACCCTAAGAGCGGAGAGGGAATAGATGCTTAGTATAACTTATAACCATTTTTTTATTCTTTCTGTTATTTTATTTGTGATTGGATGTCTCGGACTTTTTCTTAATAGAAGAAATATGATATTAATATTAATGTGTATTGAGATTATTCTATTAGCAGCTAACATTAATTTTGTTTCTGCCTCAATATTTCTCAATAATCTAGATGGTCAAATTTTTTCAATATTCATTTTAACTATAGCTGCAGCTGAGGCAGCAATTGGTCTCGCTATTCTCGTTGTTTATTTCAGAAATAACGGTGAAATTGATATTACAAAAATTAATGAGTTAAAGGACTAATGTTTTTTTATAAATCACTTTTTTTTATTCCCTTACTTTCAACAGTTATTACTTATCCTGTTGGTTTATTTTTAAATGATCGTGCTTCGCAAATACTTTCTTCTTCATTGATTAGTATAAGTGCTTTTATTAGCTGGTATTGTCTTTTCAATTTTATCAACTCAGATCTAGATCCTTTTCTTTTGCCTATTTTTGATTGGATACTAATTTCAGGATCTTATCTCAACTGGGGTGTGGCTGTTAATCCCCTTACTTTACTCATTTTAACTCTTGTTTTGACTGTATCTGCTTTGGTACATATATATTCCATTGAATATATGTCTCACGATAAGTCTAAAAACCGTTTTATGGTCTATTTAAGTTTATTTACTTTCTGTATGGTTGCCTTAGTCGTTAGTGATAATATCGTCCAATTATTTTTTGGATGGGAGGGGGTAGGACTCGCTTCATATCTCTTAATTGGTTTTTGGCATCATAAAAAATCAGCAAATAATGCAGCTATTAAAGCTTTTATAGTAAATAGAATTGCTGATTTTGGTTTTTTAATTGGTATATCCTTACTTTATATTTATTCAGATTCTCTTTCTATAGCTGATATTATCTCGTCAAAAGAATTTCTAAAATCAACACCTATTAACTTTATCTTTATTGAGACTGACGTCCTTACGCTTTCATGCTTCTTCTTATTTATTGGAGCTATGGGTAAATCTGCTCAATTTGGTTTTCATACTTGGTTGCCCGATGCTATGGAAGGCCCAACTCCCGTATCAGCTTTAATTCATGCTGCTACAATGGTTACAGCAGGAGTATTCCTTACAGTTCGTTTTAGTGAATTAATGGTCATGTCTGATTTTATTTTAAATTTCATTCTTGTTATAGGTTTAATTACTGCATTTTTCGCTGCTTCAGTAGCTTTATTCCAAAAAGATATTAAAAAAGTTATAGCCTACTCAACATGCAGTCAGCTTGGTTTTATGTTTGTTGCATGTGGTCTTGGTGCGTTTAATGTGGCTATTTTTCATCTTATAACTCATGGTTATTTTAAAGCATTATTATTTCTTTCTTCAGGTTCTGTAATTCATGGAGTTCATGATGAGCAGGATATGGATAAGATGGGTAATTTATTTCCCAAAATGAAAATTACATCTATTGTTATGTGGATAGGAACATTAGCTATAGTTGGATTTCCATTTATGTCAGGATATTATTCTAAAGACTTAATTTTAAATGCATCATTTAATCTTTATGAACTGGGTTCTCTTGTTTATATTTTACTTGCAATAATTTCGGCAATGACTGCTTTTTATTCATTTAGATTAATTTTTAAAGTTTTTCATGGAAAGTATAATGGCTCTTTCGATTATGAGAAGATTCATGAATCTAATTATGTAATGCTAGTTCCTTTATTTATACTATCTTTTGGGTCTATTTTTGCTGGTTACTTTTTTAATGAAATATTATCAGGCAATTATTCTTTTGATTTTTGGAGAGGGGTAATTTTTTTAAGTCAAGACGAGCATCATCATTCATCGATTTATACCGTCCTTTCAAAAAGCATGATTACTTTTGCAATAGTATTGTGCATCTATCTATACGGTTTTCATTTAGATAAAATTGCAAAATTAAAAAAACAATTTATTGGTTCCTATAATTTTTTATTAAACAAGTGGTTTTTTGATGAGTTTTATAATAATTATATCGTTAAACCTTTTTATGATTCAGGTATTTTTTTATGGAAGAAGATAGATCAACGCTTAATAGATAGATTTATTCCTAATGGTAGTGCTCTGTTAGTTTCTAAAATTTCGATATTTTGTAAAAAAATTCAAACCGGTTTTATATTTGATTATACTTTTGTAATAATTGCAGGTTTTACTTTATTTATAACAATAATTTTTTATTTTGCGGTGGTATAATGGACTTTAATTTCCCGATTATAACTCTTCTTATATTAACTCCTATCATTGGTGCCCTAACTCTTTCCTTTACAAATTCTAATCAAATCAAAGATAAAACAATTCTAATTGCAGGTTTATGGATCACTATTGGGGAGTTTTTATTGAGTTTATTATTGCCATTATTTTATGATATTGAAAAAAATGGTTATCAATTTATTGAATTTCACTCATGGTTTGAACAGTTCGATATTAATTATTATGTTGGTGTGGATGGAATATCAATTCCTTTAATACTTTTAACAACTTTTCTAATTCCTATTTGCTTACTTTGTTCATGGGGTTCTATTAAAAAAAGAGTTAAAGAGTTCGTCATATACTTTTTATTATTGGAAAGCTTAGTAATAGGGGTTTTCGTCAGTATAGATTTATTAGTCTTTTATGTATTTTTCGAAGCTGTCTTGATTCCAATGTTTTTAATTATTGGAATTTGGGGTGGAGAAAATAGGGTTTATGCTTCATTTAAATTCTTTTTATATACCTTAGCTGGCTCAGTTTTAATGTTACTTGCTATTATTTATATAGTTCTTGTTACGCAAACCGCAAACATAGATATTATTAAAAATATTAATTTTGAAGAAAACATAGAAATAATTTTATTTCTATGTTTTTTTGCTTCTTTTGCTGTCAAAGTTCCTATGTTTCCATTTCACACATGGTTGCCCGATGCTCACGTTCAAGCCCCAACTAGTGGTTCTGTTATTTTAGCTGGAGTTTTATTAAAGTTAGGTGCTTATGGTTTTTTAAGACTATCAATTCCTTTTTTCGATTATGCCTCTCTTTATTTTCAACCTCTAATATTCACTCTTAGTTGTATTGCTATTATTTACACTTCAATTGTTGCTTTAAGACAAGAAGATATGAAGAAAATGATTGCTTATTCTTCTGTCGCTCATATGGGTTTTGTTACGATTGGATTATTTACATTAACTAATGATGGTATTAATGGCGCTTATTTTCAAATGATTAGCCATGGCTTAGTTTCTGCTGCTCTATTTCTCATTGTAGGTGTTGTTTATGAAAGACAGCATACAAGATTAATTTCTGATTATAGTGGCTTATCAAACGCTATGCCAAAATACTCATTTTTCTTTATGGTGTTTATGCTCGCATCTGTTGGGTTACCAGGAACAAGCGGTTTTATTGGAGAGTTTTTGGTAATCATATCGACAATTAGTATTAGTATATATTTAACTATTTTTACAGCTATAGGAGTAGTTTTAGGTGCAGCCTATATGTTACTTCTTTATAAAAATGTAAATTTCGGAGATTTAAAAAGTAATTTATCTGAAATTAAAGATTTGGAAACTATAGAAATTATATATTTCTCCCTACTGGGGTTTTTTGTTATTTTTCTTGGAGTCTATCCAAAAATACTTTTTAATTTAATAGATAAAAGTGTAGGTCTAATAGTACTATGATTAATTTAGTTAGTTTTATTCCTGAAATTTTAATATTAACTTTGATTATAGTTTCTTTATTAACTGGACTTTTCTACAAAGCTTCAAAAAATATTTTAACAGGAATTAATTTCCTAGGTTTTATATTTATAGCATACTTATTTATTTCATTTGGTGATAGTTTTCAGAATGTTTATTCCGAAATAAAAGATTTTAACGTTATAATACTTTCTAAGATAATAATTTCATTATTTACGGCTCTCTATATTTTATTAATCAATAAATCATTATCAAATGACTCAATTTATAGGTATGAATTTTTACTTTTTGTATTATTTGCAACTTTAGGTTCGTTTATTCTCATTTCTAGTAATAATTTTTTAACAGCATTTATAGGAATTGAATTACAATCACTTTCCCTTTATTTGATGGCTGCTTTTAATACTAAAAATCTTGAATCTAATGAAGCTGGCATTAAGTATTTCTCTTTAGGTGCACTTTCTTCTGGATTTTTACTCTTTGGTATATCGATGGTTTATTTTGATAATTCTTCTATTCAATTTTCTGAGATTGAACATGTTTCGCATTTTACAGAAATTGGATTAGCTTTAATACTTATAGCTTTATTTTTTAAAGTTTCTGCAGCTCCATTTCATATTTGGACACCTGATGTTTATCAGGGTTCTCCAACTATATCAGTATTGTTTTTTGCAACACTTCCAAAATTTGCATCTTTAATCTTTTTATTTAGATTTTTTTTAGAAATGGATATTAGTTCATATCCATCATTACTTTTTATATTTAAAACTGTTTGTATATTATCATTGTTGATAGGTGCTTATGGTGCAATTACACAAACTGTAATTAAAAGGCTGTTAGCTTTTAGTTCTATAAATCATATAGGTTTTATTCTACTTTCAATCTTAAGTTTTAAGTTTTTATCGCAAGGTATATTCTTCTTTTATCTATTAATTTATCTTGTTACAAATTTTGGCGTATTTTCCGTTTTACTCACTTTAAGAAATAGTTCTGGGGAATTAAAATTAATTAGTGATTTATCTGGCTTAAAAACTCATAATAAGTCTAAAGCTATTGCTCTATTGGTTTTATTTTTTTCATTAGCAGGAATACCTCCTTTTGCTGGTTTTTTTGCAAAATTTTTTATTTTAACCGCTTCAATGAATGAAGGTCTTATTTACTTATCCCTTATAGCTGTATTGAGCTCTGTTATTGCAGCTTTTTATTATTTAAGAGTTATTAAAAATATGTTTTTTAATGAGGGTGAAAAAAATCTTATTCAAAATTCAATGTTTTATAATTCTCTAACTTATGTGGTTTGCTCATTATTCGTAACACTATTTGCCTTTTATCCAGATCCAATTATTTTAATAATAAATAATTACTTTAATTAATTTGATAAATATACTTTTTGATAAAATTTCTAGCACTCAAAATATCCCGTTAATAATAAAAAAAAATATTACTTATAAAAATATTTATATAATCCAGTCATTTAAACAACTTAATGGTGTAGGTCGATATAATCGTAAATGGCATAGTCCTAATGGTAATATCTACTTCAGTATTATTTTTAATTATAAATATGAATTTATTCCATTAATGAATACTTATGTTTGCTACTTACTCCATTTTTATATTAAGAATAAATATAAAATCTTATTAGATTATAAATGGCCTAATGATTTATATTTTAATAACAAGAAAGTAATAGGAATTTTAACACAAAATGAAATTACTGGATCTTCTTGTATTTATAAAATTGGTATTGGTATTAATGTAAATAATAAAATCAGTAATAGTGATTTTAAAGCAATAACTTTAAATGAAATATTAGGCATCAAATTTAATTTACTTGATTTATCTAATTCTCTTCAAAGTCATATTAATGATAATATATTTAAAAATATTAATAGTTTATCAGTTGTAAAATATTTAAATAAATACCTTATTAAGAATACCGCTTCTTACAGTAAGCATTTTACTAAAAATAAAATAAACACAGTTGATGTTCTTTCTTTAAATAAGGACTTCTCATTAAAAATAATTCACGATAGTTTAATTAAAGATATAAATTATGGAGAAATAAGTTGACTGTACTAATAGATATTGGAAATACTTCAATTAAGAAATGTATTCTAAAGAATGGTAAATTTTTAGCTCGAAAACATATTGATTATTCAAAAGAAAATACTCAAAAAATAATTAATTTTTTTGAAAAAGACTTTAAAAATAAAGAAAGTTTTTTATTGTGCTCAGTTGTTCCGGAAATTTCTAAGTTAATCATTAAAAATCTTAATAAGAGATCATTAGATTTTGATATCATAAATAAACTTTTTCTTAAAAGTATGATTGATAATAAAGTCAATATTAATGAGCTGGGTTCTGATAGAATTATTAATTACCTTGGCTTAAAGTCTGATTACTCAAAAACAAAAGATTTTTTGATTATAGATTTTGGTACGGCTACAACTATAGATATTATTGTTAATAATATCTATCTTGGAGGCGTCATACTTCCAGGTTTAACTACTTCTTATGATAATCTAATTAAATCCGCCTCCCTTTTAAATGATTTTGAAATTAAGTTTACCAAATTAGTTTATGGAACTAATACTAAAAATGCTTTACTGTCAGGTTCTTTTAACGGATATTCTCATATGATTAATGGACACATAAAACAATTGCAAAAATTCTTTAATAAGAGGTTTAAAAAAATAGTAACAGGTGGTTATGGTATTATTTTTACTAAAAATTCAACAACCCTAGACTATGAAAAAGATTTAACTTTTAAAGGTTTAAAGTATTATAACGAAAACTTTCTATGAAATTATCAGATCACATAAATAATAAAAAAAAAGATTTTTTTCTGTCGATAGGTGGTATTGGTGAAATAGGTGGCAATAATTACCTATACTCGTTTGGTGGAGAGCAATTAATAATTGATGCTGGTATATCTTTTGCTGGTGATGATTTACCTGGTGTTGATATCAGCATTCCTGATCCATCTTTCTTTTTAGATAGCGATATAAATCCAAAAGCTCTTATTATTACTCACGCTCATGAAGATCATGTTGGTGGGTTGGAATACTATTTTGATAAAATTAACTTTACAATATTTTGTACCGAATTTACATTTGCTTATATTAGACACAAGTTTAGTAGGGTAAAAAATTTCGAAAATAAATTTCAAATTATTAAACCTTATCAAGAGATTAAATTTGAAAATTTTTCTTTTCTTTTAATACCTACAACGCATTCAATACCTGATCCTTGTGGAGTTTTAATAAAGTCAGAAAATGGAAATATTTATCATACAGGTGATTGGAAAATTGACCCTAAGCCAGTGGTTGGTAAAAAATTTGATATAAAAAATTATGAAATTTTAAAAGAAAATCAAGTTGATCTTTTGGTTGGAGATTCAACAAATGCAAATGTAACCGTTTCCTCTAGATCAGAATCTGAATTGGTAAAAAGTTTTGATAAACTCTTTAAACAATTAAAAGGAAGAGTTGTTGTTACTTGTTTTTCATCAAACATTGCAAGATTAAAAACTATAATCACTACTGCTCAATCATTAAATAAATCTATTTTTGTAATTGGTAGAAGTGTAAAGCGAGCCGTTCAAACAGCTATTGAACAAGGTCTTATAGATAATTTTGAAATTATTAATGAAAAGCGTTTTAAAGAATTTAAAAAAGATAATACTATTTTGATTTGTACGGGTAGCCAGGGTGAGAAAAATTCAGCTCTTATGAAAATCGCAAATGATGTACATAATAATATAAGTTTAAGTAAGAAAGATAATGTTATTTTTTCTTCTAAAGAAATACCCGGTAATGAGAAATCAATATCTTTTCTAAAAAATTCTTTCGCATCTATGGGTTTAAAAATTATTGATGATCAAGATGAGTTTATTCATGTTTCGGGCCATCCAAGTAGAACGGAAATTATCGAATTCTATAAATATGTTAAGCCATTATCTTTTATACCAATGCATGGTGAATATATGCATCTAACTGCTCATATGGAAATTGCTCATAATTTAGGTATAACAAATTCATTGATATCTATGAGCGGTGATTTATGTGAGCTAGATCTTAAAAATAAAAAACATAAATTAATTGACCAGTTTATTGTCTCAAAATTACCTATTGTACAAAATAAAATTATTCAAGATTCACTATTTCTTAATGAGCGTTCAAAAATGATTTTTAATGGTGCTGCAAGTATAAATCTTATTATTAATAAGAAATTAGAAATCATTGATATGAATATAAAAAAAAAGGGCTTTCCATTTGATGATACATCTGAACTTTTAACTAATGAAATTAAAGAAAATCTCCTAAATAAATTATTATTTTTAAAGGGTGACTTAGATGAACAGCTATTAAACGAATTTTTATTAGATCTAACTAAAAAAGCTTTTGGAAAATTTTATGGCTTAAAGCCAGAAATCATGGCTCATACCTCAATAATATGAGGTTTGTTTTTTTTTCATTCATAATTTGGTGGGTAATTTTTATGATCATTTTACCAATTAAAAGACAAAATTTTGAAAAAGGAATACCTGGTCAATCTCACTTATTAATTAAAGCTTTTTTTGCCTTAATTGCTTCACTAATTATTTCTTTTATATTAATTAATAATGAAACATTTTTATTTAGCTTATTTAAATGAAATTTTCTAACTTTATAATTAATACTTTAAAAGAATCTCCTAAAGAAGCTCAAATAATATCTCATAAGCTTATGCTCAGAACGTCTATGGTAAAACAGCATACAGCTGGGATTTATATTTGGTTACCATTAGGACTTAGAGTTTTAAGAAAAATAGAAAACATAGTGAGAAACAATCAAGACGACATCGGTTGTCAGGAACTACTAATGCCTACTATACAATCATCAGAACTTTGGAAAAAAAGTGGTAGATATGATGATTATGGAAAAGAAATGCTAAGGATGACTGACAGACATGATAGTGAATTGCTCTACGGTCCGACAAATGAAGAAGTAGTTACAGATTTTTTTAATGATTATGTTAATAGTTATAAAAATTTACCAAAGTATTTATATCATATTCAATGGAAATTTAGAGACGAAATTAGACCTAGATTTGGTGTAATGAGAGGAAGAGAATTTTTGATGAAGGACGCTTACAGTTTCGATTTAAGTGAAAGTGCTGCTTTTGATACTTATAAAATATTTTATAAAAACTATCTTAAAACTTTTATTGATCTAGGCTTAAAGCCGATACCTGTTAAAGCAGACTCTGGTGCTATTGGTGGGAATCTTTCTCATGAATTTCAAATTCTTGCAAATACCGGAGAAAGTGAAATTGCATATGATCCTCAATTAACTGCTAATAATTTATTAGACCAAAGTTACGAAGAGATAAATAATCTTTATTCAGCATCCGATGATCTTATTGATAAATCAAAAATAGATATTGTAATAGGTAGAGGTATAGAAGTTGGTCATATTTTTTATTTTGGAACTAAATACTCTACTCCTTTAGGTGCTAGAATGATTAATAAGGATGGCAAAAATGAAGATCTTCACATGGGTTCTTACGGTATTGGTGTATCAAGACTTGTAGGTGCGATTATCGAAGCTCATCATGATGAGAAGGGTATTGTATGGCCTTTTCAAATAGCACCTTTTAAAATTAATATAATAGCTTCTGAAGAACTTCTTCAGAATGATAAAATTTTTAATGCGTATACTTTCTTATTAAATAAGTACAAGGATGTTATTTTAGACGATAGATCTATTACTTTTGGAAAAAAAATTAAAGATACTGAATTAATAGGTATTCCTTGGACCATAATTGCTGGTAAAAATTATTCTGAATCCGGACATCTTGAACTGTTAAATAGAAGGACAAATGAAAATATTAAAATATCTTTAAATGATTTGGAGAAATTCGATTTTGAGAAAAATTTTTCTTAAGCTTTCTATATCTTATATTTTTAATTCAAAAAAAGATAAAGCCTTTTCTACATCAACAATATTATCCTCTTTTGCTTTAATATTAGGTATATCAATACTCATTACCGTTATGTCTGTAATGAATGGGTTTAGGGAAGAGTTGGTATCGTCATTAGTAGGAGTTAAGGGGGATCTTACTATCTTAGATATATCCGAGAACGATCTTCTAAAATTGAAGAATAAATTTCCTAAAAATAATTTTATCAGAAATAGCGAAAATAGAATTATAGCTTCTTCAGATAGTGCTATTGAAGGTGTTTTAATGAAGACACTCTCTTATAGTGATTTTAAGTCTATGCCTAAACTTAACAATAACTTATTTGAAATAGACTACATGAAAGACGATTGGGTCTTTATAGGAGTTGAATTAGCTAAAATTTTAAATTTAAAAGTAGGTGATCAGATAACTCTCAATACAACTGGTTCTGATATGACTATTTTGGGCCCTATATTAAATTCAGATTTACTCACTATTAAAGGTATTTTTAATTTAGGAATGTATGAATTTGATAGATATTATATTTATTCAAATAATATTTATTTTAAAGAAATATCTCTAGATTCTATAGTAGATGTTTATTTTAATGGCAGTAATGAAAATCTATTATTAGATGAATTAGCGCAATTTAAATTTTTATCTTGGTCTGAACAAAATTCTTCTCTTTCTCAAGCATTAACGACAGAAAAAAATGTAATGTTTATAATTCTTTTTTTTATCATTATAATTTCTTGCTTCACAATTATTTCTAATCAAGTTTTCTTTATAAAAGAAAAATATAAAGATATAGTTTTATTAAAATCTTTAGGAATTAATGTCTATATAATCAATTTAATTTTTTTTATTAATTCTTTTATAGTAAGTTTTGTTTCTGTCATTTTTGGCACTTTATTAGGAATTATACTGTCTATTAATATTGGAAAAATTGAAAAAATCTTGTCTTATTTTCTCGATTATAGTTTATTTAATAATGAAATTTACTACCTCTCCAATCTTCCTTATCTAGTTAAATATAATGATATTGTAATGATTATTGTAATTGCTCTTACGTCAGTTTTAATTGCTTCAGTTATTCCCTTATTTAGAATTTATAAAATCACACCTAATTTAATCTTACGATGAATTATATTATAGAAACTATCAATTTAAATAAATCTTATATCAGTTCTGCTGAAACTTTAACAGTGTTTGAGGATTTAAATTTTTCTCTTGATAAAGGTAAGAGTTTATTTCTTTTTGGTCCATCTGGATGTGGTAAATCAACTTTTCTTAATATGATTACAGGGCTAGATGACCCAGATAGCGGAAATGTTCTTATTGACAATAAAAAACTTAATTCGCTTAATTCTTCTAAATTTCTTAAAAATGATATCGGAATAATATTCCAAGACCATTATTTGCTAAGTGAACTTAATGTTAACGATAATTTAATGATTAAATCTGAAGATATTAATCAGTTAGATTTCTTATTAAATTTTTTAGATATTAGTGATATAAAATTTAAATTTCCTCATCAAATTTCGAATGGTCAAAAACAAAGGGTGTGCGTCGCTAGATCTTTAATGAATAAACCCAAATTAATTATTGCAGATGAACCAACATCCTACTTGGATAAAGTCAATTCTGATAAAGTCATAGAACTTTTAATTAATTATTCTAATGAATTTAATACTTCTTTAGTTGTGTCATCTCATGATATTTTTTATAAAAAATATTTTAATTTTTCCTATACTATTGAAGATATGAATTTAAAAAAATGTTAATACCCTTAAGAAATTACTCTCATTATTCTATTTGTGAATCTAATATCAAAATCGATGATCTTATTAATTATGCATCAAAACAAAATCTCTCCGCTATTGCTTTAACTGATTATAAGCTTTTATCTGGAGCCTTAGAATTTTCCATTAAAGCTTATAAAAAAGGTATTCAACCTATAATTGGGCTTGATATCGATTATACCGATGAATTAAAAAGAACCTCTCGTTTAACTTTATTGTCAAAAAATCTAATTGGATATTCTAATTTATGTAAGCTTTCTACTGAGTTTAACACTAATCCTGATTTCATATTAAGTATTTCTAATATTAAAAATTATTCTAGTGGACTAGTTTTAATTTGCGGAGGTTTATATAGTATTTTTGATGGACTTGGATTTGATGACAAATACTTAAAAATTTTAAATATTGAGCTAGGTAAATTAAAATCATTTTTTAATAATGATATTTATTTTGAGTATGATGAAAATTTAGATAACTCTTATCTTTCCAAATTATCTCATTTATTAAATATTAATTCTTTTATAAGCTCTTTTACTTTCTATAAGAAAAAAGAAGATTTTGATGGTATGGAAATTTTAAATTGCCTTAAAAATGGCAAATATAAGCAAAATTCTATTTTTAATATAGATAATAATTATTTTTTGAGAGATCATAACGTAACTAACACTGAAAAAAATCATCTAATACAAAATTCTATTCAAATTCAAAATAAGATAAATTTTTTTTTAGAAGAAAAAGAACCTCTCCTTCCTGATTATAGTGATAAAGATAATTTTGATGAAAAAAAAGAACTCATTAATCAAGCAAGATCAGGTTTAGATTTAAGACTTTCAAAAATTTTTAAAGGTCTTTCTATGGAAGATTTTAATAAAATTGCTCAAATTTATAGAGACAGAAATGAATATGAGCTAAATGTAATTAATAATATGAAATATTCTGGATATTTCCTAATAGTCTCAGATTTTATTCAATGGGCTAAATCAAATTCAATTCCTGTAGGACCCGGAAGAGGTTCCGGAGCTGGTTCAATTGTTGCTTGGTCTTTAATGATTACCGATATTGACCCTATTAAATTTGGTTTACTTTTTGAAAGATTTTTAAATCCGGATAGAGTCTCTTTACCTGATTTTGACATTGATTTTTGTAAAAGTAGAAGAGATGAAGTTATTAATTATGTTAAAGAAAAATATGGCAATGAAAATGTTGCACAAATTATTACTTTTGGCTCAATGATATCAAGAGGTATTCTTAGGGACGTTGGTAGAATTGAAGGTTTACCGTATGGAGAAGTAGATAAGATGGTAAATAAAATACCTTATAATCCAACCCAACCATTAACGATTTCGGAATTAAAAGAAAATCACTCTGATCAGTTAGGTGATTTACTTAATTCTCCTTTATTAGCTAAGGCTGAATCAATGGAAGGCGCTTTAAGAAATGTTGGAACACACGCAGCTGGTATCATAATTTCTACAAAATCTTTATATGGAAACATTCCTTTATTTAAAGATCAGGATTCAAATTTCATGTCCACTCAATTTAGGGATAAGGACTGTGAAAAAGCAGGATTAATTAAGTTTGATTTTTTAGGTTTAGCTAATTTAACTATTATAGATGATACAATTAAATACATAAAAGAAACGCAATCTATTGAAGTTGATTTAGGAAATATTAATTTTTCCGATTCAAAATCTTTTGAATTGCTGGGTACAGGTAAGACTAGAGGTATATTTCAAGTTGAAAGTCCTGGAATGATAGACACACTTGTTAAATTAAAGCCCACAAACTTAGAAGAGGTAATTGCCGTCATAGCTTTGTATAGACCGGGTCCAATGGAGCTGATTGATAGCTTTATTAAAAGAAAAAAAGGAGAAGAAAAGATTATCTATGATCATCCTTTATTAGAACCTATTTTAAAAGAAACATTTGGCATTATTGTTTACCAAGAGCAAATAATGAAAATAGCCCAAATTATTGCTGGATATTCTCTTGGTGAAGCTGATTTATTAAGAAGGGCTATTGGTAAAAAAATTAAAAATGAGCTTATGAGTTTAAAGGATAGTTTTATAAAAGGAGCTTCAAAGAAATCTATAAATGTTAAAGATTCAGAAAAGCTTTTTTCTTTAATTGAAAAATTTGCAAATTATGGATTTAATAAAAGTCACGCAGCTGCTTATGCTGTTATTACCTTTTATACCGCTTATTTAAAAGCTCATTTTCCTTTGGAATTTTATTGTCAATTATTAAACAATAGTACAAATGATACTGATAAAATATTTTCCATTATGAATGAAATCTCTTTAATGAAAATTGATATAATTCCTCCTGATGTTAATTTTTCAAGCTACAAATTTATTATTAAAGATAATAAAATTTTATATTCATTATCTGCAATTAAAGGAGTAGGTATTGAATCTATGAAAGAATTAGTATCTGAAAGAAATATTAATGGTTCTTTTAATTCTATAGCTGATTTTAATAAAAGACTTTCTCAATCAATATTAAATAAAAAACAAATAGAAAAACTAATTCTCGCAAATGCTTTTAATTCTATTTACCCTAATAGAAATATTTTAATTGCCAATTTGGAAGAAATATTAAAAAAAATGAATTCTAATTCTTTGTTTGAAAATGAATTAGACGATAGTCAGTTTTTGAATAATAATCTTTCTATAGAGTTGGATGATATTAAGTCAGAATTCGAAAGTTATGGATTTCTCTTTTCAACTAGAAAGCAAACAGACTTACTTTCAAAAATAAATAATAGCAATTTTGCTGAATTAACATCTGAAAAAATAGAATTTAAAAATTCTTTTTATTTTTATGTAATTAAGGTTCAGTATAAAACAACTAAAAATGGAAAAAGATATATTCTACTTACCGTCATCAATGAATCTGGAAAATTTGATTTAAGGCTTTTTGATGATGAAGTGGATGCATCTTTATTCCAGGCTAATTTTGTTAAAATGGGTATTAAATCTTCAACCAAGGATGATTTTTATAATCAAAATATCACAGATATATCAATTCACAGTGAAAGAGATCTTTTGTCTAAGATTACAAATTTTACTTATAAGGATATTTTGGATCTAAACTTAGAAGAAAAAGACTCAAATTTCACAATTAAGGGAAATAATGGTCTAATTAAGCTTTCTTTACATTAATTACTTGTATTTTCGCTAATTTATATTAAAAAAATTAAAAAAAACAAACTAGTGCCACTTCGGTGTTTTCGTAGCATTAGTTGAAGTACAACCGGAGGTATATATGAATATTGAAATAACACTCGAAGATCTTTTAAAAAACGGCTCTCACTTTGGTCATAACAAAAAACGATGGAACCCTAAAATGGGTAAATTCATCTATGGTGAAAAAAATGGTACTCATATTTTAGACTTAAGAAAATCATTACCACTTCTTGAAAATTCTATAAAATTTGCTTTTGAAAGCGCGAAACAAAATAAGAAATTTCTTTTTGTTTCTACAAAAAAACAACACTCCGATCTTGTTAAAACAATAGCTGAAGAGACTAATAATTTTTATGTAAATTTCAGATGGCTTGGTGGAATGCTTACAAATTGGAATACGGTTAAAAAATCAATTAATACCCTTCAGGAATATGAAGCCATTCTTGAATCTGATGAAAATCTTTTTACAAAAAAAGAATTAGGCGATATTGAAAAGAAAAAAATACGTCTCGATAAAACTTTAGGTGGTATTAGGGAGATGAAAAATACTCCAGATGTGGTTTTTATAATTGATACCAATAAAGAGCATATAGCTGTTCTTGAAGCTAAAAAATTAGGTATTCCTATTATTGCTATCATTGATACTAATTGTGATCCTGATCCTATTAATTACCCTATACCTGCAAATGATGACGGTGTTAAATCAGTTCAATTTATCTTAGAAAACTTTTCAAAAGTTATTAAATTATCTTCTGATCAGAAAGATATTTCTTCCGATCAAAAAGATTTATCAACCGAAAAAGGCGATACTGTAATACCCGAAAAGGTCGATACAGTAACACCTGAAGTAATTGAAAAAGTTATAAAAGAAGGCGAATCAAAAGATGTCTAGTATGGAATTAATTAAAAAGCTAAGAGATGCTACAGGAAGTGGAATGCTTGATTGTAAAAACGCCTTAGCTGAAAATCAAGATAATCTTGACGAGGCAGTTAAGTGGTTGAGAGAGAAGGGTATCCTTAAGGCTCAAAAAAAACAAGATAGAGAGACTAAAGAAGGTATAATTTCTTTTTATTTTTGTCCTACTTCTAAAGATTTCACAGTGTGTAAAATTTCTTGTGAAACTGACTTTGTTGCAAAAAATGAAGATTTTCTTTCTTTTGCAAAATCAATAACTAAGTCTATTCATGACAATAGTGAACCAAATAAAATATCTAGAGGTTCTTATGAAGACATAAAATTATTAGCATATGATTCAAAAACTATAGAAGCAACTATTACCGATACTATTTCAAAAATTGGTGAAAATATTCAAGTTGTAAGTTTTACTTCCTATAAATCATCTGAATTTACTTACTTAACTTATCTACATAATAAATATTCCGAAAATGCTGCTAAGATGGGTAGTGTTATCGGTATTAAGTCTGATAAAGAAATCAGTGATAGCTTAAAGTCTGATCTGAAGATTATTCCTATGCAAGTTTCTGCTATGAAACCTATGGCAATAGATAAAGATTCTTTAAATCCTAAGGTTCTAGAAGATGAAGTTGATATAATTAAAAAGCAAATGGGAGATGTTAATCCTGATAAGATTGATCAAATTATATCTGGAAAAATAAACAAATTTGTTAAAGAAAATACACTTTTAGATCAGTCTTTAATATCAGATCCAAAAATAACTGTAAGCACACTCCTAAAAGACTCTGGTTCTAAAAATGATGTATCTTTAAAAATTATGCTTATGGATCTTTATTCTATATAATTAATATTTATGTATAAGAATATTCTTCTTAAAATTTCTGGTGAAACATTAGCTGGCGAGGGAAAATTTGGTTTCGACTTCGAAGTATTAAATAAACTTTGTAAAAATATTAAAAAGCTTCATTTGAAAAAAATTAAGATTTCAATCGTAATTGGTGGTGGAAATTTTATGAGAGGAAGCGAGCTTTCTAATGGAGTTTTAGATAGAGTCACCTCTGATTATATGGGAATGTTAGGAACTGTTATGAATTCTATGGCATTGCAATCTAATTTAGAAAAGCTCGGAATACAAACAAGAGTTATGACTGCATTAAATATTAACCAAATAGCTGAACCTTACATTAAAAGAAAAGCATCAAGACATTTAGAAAAAAACAGAGTGGTTATTTTTGCAGCAGGCACTGGAAATCCTTTTTTTTCAACTGACACAGCTGCTGTATTAAGAGCATCTGAGATGAAGTGCGATGTTATTTTAAAGGCGACAAAAGTTGACGGAATCTACGACAAAGACCCACATAAAAATAAAAATGCAAAAAAAATCCCAAAAATTTCATATAGCGATTTTCTAAATAAAGAAATTAAAGTAATGGATGCCACGGCTATTAGTCTTGCAAAAGATCGAAATTTACCAATTGTTATATTTTCTATTTTAGATAGTTCTAATATCGTTAAAATAGTTGATTTAAAGGGTAAATACTCAATAATTAGTTAATATGTTTGATTTGCAGAATTGTAATAGTGATATGGACTCAGTCTCCCAATCTTTTAAATCTGAAATTTCTAACATTAGAACAGATAGAGTTTCACCAGATTCATTAAACGGAATAGTCATAGATAGTTATGGATCTAAAATGAAACTAAATCAAATTTCTAATATCACTAATATTGATAATAAATCCTTAAATATTTCAGTATGGGATGCTGGTTTAATTCAGACTGTTGAAAAAGCCTTAATAGATTCTAATCTTGGCGCAACACCACAAAGTAACGGTCCTAATATAATTTTGTCTTTTCCAGACTTAACAAGCGAAAGAAGAAAAGAATTGGTTAAAATTATATCTGATATTACTGAAAAGTATAAAGTCTCAATAAGAAACGTCAGAAGAAAATATATAGATGAAATAAAAAATAACGAGAAAGATAAAAATATTTCACAGGATGATTCTAAAAAATTTCAAGATGAAGTGCAAAAGACCACTGACAATCATATTAAATCTATCGATACAGACTTTAAGGAAAAAGAAAAAGATCTTTTAAAAATTTAATTGAAGAATAAAATTAGGCACATCTCTTTTATTATGGATGGTAATCATCGTTGGTCAAAAAAAAATAATATAGATATTAATACTTCTTATAAACAAGGAACTGAAAATTTAATTAAAATAGCAAATCATTGTTTTTTTAAGCAAGATATAAATTATGTATCTGCTTTTGCTTTATCATCACATAATTTATCTAGATCTAAAAAATTGATCTCAGTTATTTTTAAAATACTTAATTCTTATTTGAATGATTTCCTATTAAACAATGAGCAATATAAATTTAATATTAGATTTATTGGAAACTTAGATATTTTTGAAAAAAAAAATTAAAGATAAGTTAATTAGTGTTAACAATATGAATGCCTATTCTAAAACTTTAATTATAGCATTAAATTATAGTGGTACAGATGATATCTCAAATGCATCCTCACTTTTTAATAAAAATACAAATAAAAAACTAAAATTTAATGATTTTTTATATACTGCCAATTATCCAAATCCTGATGTGTTAATAAGAACAGGTGGGTATCAAAGACTCAGTGATTTTTTTTTATTTCAAATAAATTTTACTGAATTATTTTTTTCTAAACTATTATGGCCTGATTTTAAAATAAAACCTCTCGATACTATTATTAATAAGTTTATTAAAATTGAGAGAAAATTTGGTAAGTAATTTCTTTAACAGATCTATTTCGAGTTTATTTTTATTTATATTTTTTATTATTCTATATTTATTAAAACTAAATCATTTTATTTTTTTATTATTATTTATTGGTGTTTATTACGAGCTTTATAAGAATAAATTATCAAATCAATACTTTATTATTTTTTCATTTTTAAGTTATCTTTTTTTTTTAATATATAATGAATTTTTTTTCCAGTATTTTTTTTTAATTGATCGTTATATATTTATTTTTCTCATTTTAATTGTATCCTTTTCTTTTCTTAAAATAAGGAGATTTAGTAAAATAGTTTTTCTTAATTTATTTATTTATACTTGTTTTTTACTTATGACTTTTTTTTATAAATCTAATTTTAATATATTCTTTTTAATTTTAATTCTTACGTCGCTTAATGACATTTTTGCTTATATATTAGGTAGTTACTTTAAAGGCCCTAAAATAATACCTACTATAAGTCCAAATAAGACTTGGTCTGGGACCATATCTTCTTATTTAATTTCTTTTTCATTTCTCTACTTTTTTAATTTCAATATATTTTTTTGTATTCTTATTCCCGCTTCATATTTTATCGGAGATATTTATTTTTCTAATTATAAAAGAATATTAAAAATTAAAGATTATAGTAATTTGATTAAAGGTCATGGTGGTATATTAGATAGGTTAGATAGTGCTTTTTTTTCACTTAGTTTTTCATTTCTATTGCTAACTATTAATTTTCTTCAATTCATTCCATGGTTTTAAAAAATAATATTGTTATTCTTGG
>CAWUWX010000007.1:0-30174 GCA_963926395.1 uncultured Alphaproteobacteria bacterium | reverse complement strand
ACCCTCAACAACTATCTGGTGGAATGCAACAAAGAGTTGGACTCGCGAGAGCGCTAGCTAATGATCCTGATATTTTATTAATGGATGAGGCTTTTAGTGCACTTGATCCTCTTATTCGTAAAGATATGCAGGATATTCTCTTAGAACTTCAATCGGAATTAAAGAAGACTGTTGTTTTTATTACTCATGATCTTGATGAAGCTCTTAAATTAGGAGATAGAATTGCTATTCTCAAAGATGGGTTAATGGATCAAGAAGGAGATGCTGTAGACATTTTATTAAGCCCAAAAACTAATTATGTTAAAAACTTTGTAGAAGATGTTAATCGAAGTAGGGTTTTAAAAGCTAGAAATATTATGCAGGATGCATCTGCTATATCTAAAGATTTATTAAATGGTCAGACTCTTAAGGTTAAGGCTAATGATGTCATAGAAAAATTCATCGACCGTGTGGTAGTTGATAAGCCAGACTTAATTGAAGTTTTAGGTGAAAATGGTTCAGCAGTAGGTTATCTTAGTCCTAATAGATTATCTGAGATTTTAAGAAAGTAGTTAAATGAAAAATAATAATTACATCAATGGCCAGTGGGTTGCTGGTGAAGGATCTATAAAAAATATTAATCCCTCTGATACTAATGATATTATCGATGAATATTCTAACGCTACCTCTCAACAATTAGACGATGCTGTTGCGAGTGCAAAAATTGCTCAAAAGAAATGGGAAAATGTTGGTATAGAAAAAAGAGCTAACATTCTTCATGACATCGGGAGTGAACTAATTAAACAATCAAAAGAAATAGGAACTCTTCTATCTAGAGAGGAAGGAAAAACTTTACCTGAAGGAATAGGTGAAGTGGTTCGTTCAGGTCAACAGTTTCAATATTATGCAGCGAGTGCACTTCGTCAATTTGGAGAAAATATAGCCTCTACTCGTGATGGTGTTTCTGTCGAAATGTCTCGTGAACCAGTGGGAGTATGCGGAATTATTTCTCCCTGGAATTTTCCTATTGCAATTGCCGCTTGGAAATCTGCTCCGGCCATGGCATTTGGTAATGCTATTGTTTTAAAACCAGCTTCACAAACACCAGCTAGTGCTATCGCACTTACAAAAATTATCAGCGAACAGAAAGATATTCCTGAAGGTTTATTTAATCTTGTCTTAGGCGGAGGAAGTACAATTGGCCATCAAATTTCAGGACATAAAGATATTGACGCTATCAGCTTTACAGGTTCAGTGAATGTAGGGCGAACAATTTACATGGAAGCAGCGAAGTCGATGAAAAAAATGCAACTGGAGATGGGATCTAAGAATCCTTTAGTTGTGATGGATGATGCTGATTTAAATATTGCTGTAACTTGTGCAACAAATGGGGCTTATGGAGGAACAGGTCAAAAATGTACGGCTTCTTCAAGACTAATTGTTCATGAAAAAGTTTATAAAGAATTTATTGAAAAATTAATTGAAAGCATTAGTGCCCTTAAAGTAGGTCACGCGTTAGAGGAAGGTTCTCAAATGGGGCCTGTTTCTAGTGAGACTCAACTGCAATCAAATCTCGATTATATAGAAATGGGAAAGAAGGAAGCTAAGCTAGCTTATGGAGGAAATCCTATGAATATGAGAACTCCAGGTTACTATATGGAGCCGACCCTTTTTATTGATGGTGATAATAAATCAACAATTAATCAAGAGGAAATGTTTGGTCCGATAGCTTGCGTTATTCCTGTTAAATCTTATGAAGAAGGTCTAGAAGTTGCCAATGATACTATCTTCGGACTATCAAGCGGTATTGTTACACAATCACTTAGTAAAGCTGCTGATTTTAAAAAGAATATTAAAACTGGTGTGACGACTGTTAATCTTCCAACAGCAGGTCTTGATTACCACGTTCCTTTTGGTGGAAGAAAAGCTTCTTCTTTTGGACCAAGAGAACAAGGCACATACGCTCATGAGTTTTATACTCATGTTAAAACAGCGTACGTAAGCCCTGGCAAGATCTAGTGAATTACAGAATAGATAATTTACAATATTGTAATTGGTCTAAAGAAATATTTGATATCAATCATGAGGCAAGGCTTGATGCTGTGCATGCAACAATCTGTTATCATGAGGATTTTGATGAATTACAAATCAATATTGAAAAATGGAAGCAATACTTTAATGACTACTCATCTTTAATCTCTCAAGGTTTTCAAAGTTCAGATATCGATAAAGCGAAATCAGAAAATAAAACTTCTATTTTTTTTGGATTACAAAACTGCTCTCCTATTGAAGATAATATCGAGTATGTTGAAGTACTTAAAAAACAAGGTGTTCTTTTTATGCAACTGACATACAACAACCAATCTTTGCTCGCTACTGGATGTTATGAAAAGCGAGATACAGGAATTACAAGAATGGGTAGAGAAGTCATTAAAGAAATGAATAGAGTGGGGATGATTGTTGACATGTCTCACTCAGCGGAACTTTCAACATTAGAAGCCATTGAACTATCGAAAAAACCGATCGTTGTTAGTCACGCTAACCCCTCTTTCTGGCATCAAGGACTTCGCAACAAATCAGATACTGTCATTAAAGCCTTAAATGATTCAGGAGGAATGATTGGTTTCTCTATTTATCCTCATCATTTAAAAAATGCTGAAAATTGTACTCTTGATTCATTTTGCGAAATGATTGCTAAAGCTACAGATCTTATTGATTCAGAGCAAATTGGGATAGGTTCAGACTTATGTATTAAACATCCTGATAGTATCGTTGAATGGATGAGGAATGGAACTTGGACGAAAACAAAGGATTTTGGTGAAGGAAGTGCTTCTAATGCTGGCTTTCCTCCTCAGCCTTCGTGGTTTGAAGATGCAAGAGGTTTTGACAATTTAGAAAAAGGTTTAGAAAAAGTGGGTTTTAATGAAAAAGAAAGAAACAATATTCTTGGAAATAATTGGTATAATTTCTATAAAAAATTTGATCAATGAAAACAGCAGTACAAATAGATAGAGACTTTATAAGTCTACGACCGGCCTCAGAAATTATGAAGCTATCTCGATTAGGCTCCTTTCATCAATCTAAATTATCTTTTTTGAGAAGTTTTATTCGTGAATTTAAAGACTGGGAATTTAAAACAGAGTATTTTAATTTAGATAGCAATGGACATGGAGAGATTGTGTATTCATTAAATTTTGAAGGAAAAAGTTACTCACTAATTTGTTTTGCTAACCATCTTGATGCTTCTGAGAGATCAGATCGTGTCATAGCTACTAAATGGGATTCCTCATTTGTTTTATTTGATGGAATTCCTAAACAAGAAGATATCCAAAGATTAAAAAATAATGTTCCTCTTCAAGAACAAGGAAGGGCTACTTTTAAAGAATTGGCTTTATCAAGAGCAAATAAATCAGTGAGAACTTTTGAACATGTCGTGAATTCATTATCAGAAGGGAAACAGCCTGATAAAAAATTTCTATCAAAAGTTGGTTATCTTTACCGCACAACAGCTGTCTATGGGTCAGGAAAATTTGGGTTAGCTGATCGATTTATGATTTCAGATAGACCCGAGCTCAAAGGACCATTTCGTTTAGAGATGATGCTAGTTTACTTTGTTAGAAAATTTACAATTGATCAAGTTAATCATACTGCTAAAGCCAAAAACCCTGCAAGCGCTGTATCTTTAGATGATGATATTGCTAGAAATCTTGGTATTGGAAACTCAACAGGCCTTGGTATGGCTCCTTTTATAGTCAATCACCCAACTCTTCTTCATCAGTGGGTTGTTGCTAGAGAGAAGGCGCTACAAATCGTTAGATCTATTCAAAAAGTGTCTGATGAAGAAAGAGACAAATTTCAAAAATATCTTAAACAATCAATGAATAATATGGAAACATGGCTAACAGATAGTGAGTTTCAAACAAAAAAAAATAATAGTTTAAAAAAAGATCTAGAGTATTTCAAAACTTACTTTAATGACTTAGGGACTAAGGATTATTTTTGGAATGAAGTTTATTTATGGGTATCAAACAATATGGAAGATGAAGGAATAGAATTTATTGTTTCTTTGATGATGGAGCCATATGGAAAATTAGTGGAGCCACTATGTCATGACATGAGCGTTGATGAAGACCAACATTTTACAATCGAGGGATCTAGGCCAACCAAAGACATCAAAGAAATTATTGAAAATTACTATCGTTGGTTGATTCCTCTCGATTTTGGAAAAAAAAATAATATTACAAATTTTTGGTATTATTCAAAAAATAAACAAGAACCAAGGCTTTCCAATAGATTTGAAGAAGATGGTTCTGAGAACGAGTTACCTCTGGCTATTGCAAGAGATATCAAAAAACTCTATTTAGAAATTTCAAAATTTGCGCCTAAAGCCACAATTGCAGAATTTCTATTATCAAACCAAGAACTTAGATACGTTGTTCGAAGAGTGCTTATTTGTGAAAAATTTCCCTATTCAGAAATTCAAGATAACACTACGGCTGACACAATCATTCCGATTGATATGTTGAGACTAAAATTATCTTACTTTGGTGCTGTTCGATTTGATCCACGTTCTGATCTTTGGCTACGAATAACTATGTATCAGGGAGCGCCCCTACCTCATGAAATGAAATTTTCTGATGATAGCTGGGCTTATAGATCTTTAAATTAAAATGGATATTTTTTCTAATATTAATTATGAATTAATTTTTACAACTAGTACTATAGCTTCATTATTTTTCGCAATACCCGTTTTTGTTTCAATGGTTGTAGTAAGATATGCGACTTTGGCAAAACTTATTAGAGATAGCAAAGAAGATGTGATTGCAAATAAAATTCATTTTAAATCTATTGATGATTATAAATTTCATATATTTAAATATGAAAAAAGACTTTCACTTTTAAAAAAAGCACTTAGCTCTTCTCTTTTTTCAGGAATCTTAATAATTGTCAGTGTCGTAGGCGTTACATTTAATTATTTTCTTTTTGGTGTAATTTTTTTTATTTTAGGTTTATTTCTTATTGCCGTATCAATGCTTTTATTAATTTGGGAATTATCAGTGTCTTTTGAAGCTCTTAATGAGCATCTAGATTACATGAAAAGCCTGAAAATAAAAATTAAAAGATAATCAGTTTAAATTTATTAATTGTTCGATAATAATTAAAGATCCTACGAATAAAGTCATTATACCGAAGTATTTTTTTAACTGAGGTCCTGAAAAAAATTTTGATATATAATTTCCCATTAGAACTCCTATGGTAGTTGCCATTAAAACATAAAAAACAAAAATCCAATCTACTTCAAATCCTTGATATAGATCACCTCCAAAACCTATAATCGATTTCATAGCAATGATCACTAGAGAAGTTCCAATTGCTATTTTCATATCAAGTCCAGCTAACAATACTAAGGCAGGTATAATTAAAAACCCTCCTCCTGCACCAACTAAACCTGTAATAGCTCCTACAACAACACCCTCAAATATAACTAAAATCATTTTTGTAATTTTAGTTATATTTTTTTTATCTATTTTAGGTTTACGATCTTTGATCATCATTAGTCCCGAGACAAACATCAAACAAGCAAATATAAAAAGAATTAAAAAGCTTTTTGTAATTGTAATACCAAAAGTTAATGAGTTAGGAATTAAGGGTAAGAGTAATTGACGAACAATTAGAACTCCTAAAATTGATGGGATACCAAAAATGAATGCAGTTTTGATATCAATAGTTCTTTGTTTAAAATAAACATATGAGGCCATTAAGGCTGTAAGACCCACTAGCAATAAAGAGTATGTTGTTGCCTCAATTGCATTAATACCAAAAATGTAGACTAAAATAGGCATTGTTAGAATAGACCCACCAGCACCTAATAATGAAAGTACTAGACCCATAATAAATGAGCAAATAATGCCTAAAATAAACATTTATGATTTAGAATATATTTAATTTTGGTTTGTGTCTTTTGATTAAGTTTTGTTTTTTTTTGGGTAGTAATGAAAGTTAAAAACAAAATATTATAAGGTTTTTTTTTCTAAAGGTGCATTTTGAGCGGTCCAATTTTTGACCCCCCCTATAAGATGAAAACAATTTTTTAAGTTATAGGATTGAGAAAGCTGAACAGCTAATGTTGATCGATGACCAACTGCACAATACATTAAGATTTTTTTATTCCTTAATTGATCAAAATTTTTATGAATATAATCAGCAATTTGACTAGAAGTAATCTGAATTGAATCTTTAATTCTACCATCTCTTAAAATTTCTGACTCTTCTCTTAGATCAATGATGACCACTTGATCATTTTGCATTGATGACTGAAATTCTTCTACAGTTATTCCGTTAGTAGTTTTCTGTCGAGCAAAATCAATACCTAAATTTAAATTACCAGGTACTGCTATGTCCATCATCTTAGGATCAGGTAGATTTAAGTTATTCATGATTGCTGCATATTCATCTGCTGAAGTCACTTGTAATCGAGGATTGAATTTTTTTTCTTCACCTAAAGTACTTACAGTATCTCCCTTATAATCATGAGCAGGATATAATAAAGTATCTTCAGGTAGCTTTAAGATTCTTTCAAAAATTGAATGATAGGCATCATAAGGATCTCCATTTTGAAAATCTGTTCTTCCAGTTCCTCGAATTAATAAAGTATCACCAGAAAAAATTCTATCGTTCATAAGATAGCTAAAAGAATCATTCGTATGACCCGGTGTATGTAATGCTTTTAATTGAATATTTTCAATATCGACACTCTCATTATCCTTAACTTGCATTGAGACGACATCTCCAGGAGATGCATCCCCCATAATTGTAATGCAATTCGTACGATCTCGAAGTTCAGCTATTCCCGAAATATGATCAGCATGAATATGGGTATCAATTACCTTAACAAGCCTCAAGTCTAATTCTTCAACTAATTTTATATATCTTTCGACATTTTCTAAAACTGGGTCAATGATTAACGCTTCCCCCCC
Source organism: uncultured Alphaproteobacteria bacterium (assembly GCA_963926395.1). Lineage (GTDB taxonomy): Bacteria > Pseudomonadota > Alphaproteobacteria > HIMB59 > HIMB59 > HIMB59. Next base: position 23,218 of record CAWUWX010000007.1, on the reverse strand, counting down.
TTTTCGACTTGCGATTAAATACGTGTAAGTTGAAGAAACTTTGTCAAATAATTGTCTAAAAATCATTTTAAGATTTAATTATTATCATAAATTAATATGATATTGTATAATTTTAAATAAACATATTATAAATGAATATCATTAACTTTACTCCCATTGAATCTTTTACAGGAGGTGTCTTTATAGGTTTAGCAGTCGCGATTCTTTTTCTATTAAGAGGGAACTTTGCGGGAATAAGTGGCATATATTATAATTTAATAACTTTTAAAAAATCGGGTTTTTTGTGGAGATTATTCTTTATAATTGGGTTAATTATTGGCCCAATAATACTAAAATTATTCAACTATCAAGATCTAGGTTTTGAAATTCCTCATACAAACATTTTATTAATTATTATTGGTGGTTTGTTAGTAGGTTACGGGACTCAATTAGGAAGTGGTTGTACTAGTGGCCATGGTATTTGTGGAATAGGAAGACTTTCCGTTAGATCAATAACTGCAACGTTTACGTTTATTTTGACGGGTATTATTACTGTTTTATTATTAAGATTTTTAGGATTTATCAATTTATGAAAAATATAGTAATCCCTATCTTTGTAGGAATACTATTTGGAATAGGCTTAACTATTTCAGGTATGACTAACCCTTCAAAAGTTATTGGGTTTCTTAATATTTTTGGGAAATGGGACCCATCATTAATTTTTGTTATGGGTGGAGCTATACTAATTAGCCTTCCTACATTTCTAATACTACAAAAAAAAATTTCTTATCCTTTTTTTAATAAAGAAGATGGTTTTCAAAAAATCTCTTTCAAAAATATAGATTCATCCTTACTAATAGGTTCTGGCTTATTTGGTATTGGATGGGGCATGGTTGGATTTTGCCCAGGCCCTTCAATAGCTTCACTATCTACGCTCAATGAAAATGCTTTAATATTTTTTGTTGCCATGAGCCTTGGCATGGTAATTAAAAAAATTATTTAAATTAAATCTTTAGACTACCAGTGACTAAAACGGATACTGTCCAAAAAAACTTAGATTAAGTATTTTTTTAAAAAAGAATTTGAACCATTTCAATAATTTAAATTAATTTATTTTTTATTAAATATTGCTTAATTTTAAATCTTTTGAATATTTTTTATTTGAGTTTTTAATAACCGCTTGGCCACAACGCATTTTACCTGTTTTAATATTAAACGTGTATTGAGGTTCTCCATAAAGCTTCCAACCATTTGATAAAGCCTCTGAAACTCGATGACAAAATTCTGAAGTATCGTTATCAGTAATAAATCTGTATCCCTTCATTTTAAAATTTTTCCTCCTATTCAAGATGCTTAAATGCAGAATCTAAATCCTCAATTAAATCGTTTATATCTTCCAATCCTATAGATAATCTTATCATATTATCAGTAATGTTAAGTTTTTTTCTACCCTCTTCTCCTATTACACGATGTGTTGTTGTTGCAGGATGTGTCACTAAGCTTTTAGTGTCACCAATATTATTAGAAATATCAAATAATTTTAAATTGTTCATGAGATTAAAAGCATTATTATTTTTGATAGTAAATGTTACAACAGATCCGCCTTTTAACATTTGTTTTTTCGCTAGTTCATAATTAGGATGATTTATTAAAAATGGATAGATAGTTTTTTCAACATTTTTATTTGAAATTAAATAATTTGAAATTTGTAACGCGTTACTGCAGTGCTTTTCCATTCTAATATCTAAAGTTTCTATTCCTTTTAATAATATCCAAGCATTAAATGGGCTTATTGATGGTCCTGTATGCCGAACAAAAGGTTTTAAATTTTCTTCATAGAATTTTTTTGATGACATGATAGCTCCACCCATACTTCTTCCTTGACCGTCTATGTGTTTTGTTCCTGAATAAATTACAATATCAGCACCTAAACTTATTGGTTTTTGAAGTACGGGAGATGCAAAAATATTATCAACTATCACTTTTGCCTCGTATTGATGTGCGATTTTAGAGACTGCTTCAATATCTACAATTTCCATTGTTGGATTGGAAGGAGTTTCTATAAATACACATTTTGTATTTTTGTTTATATATTTTTTCCATTCTTCAATATTAGTTCCTTCTATTAAATGTGTTTTAATTCCATACCTTGGTAATATTTGATCAAAAACATGATAACAAGATCCAAACAGAGACCAAGAAGCCACCACCTCATCTCCTGTTTTAAGAAAACACATTAAAGCGCTAAACATAGCTGCCATTCCACTAGCTGTAGCAAAGCAAGCCTCAGAACCTTCATTGAGAGCCATTCTGTCTTCAAACATAGAAACAGTTGGGTTTCCATATCGAGAATACAGATAACCTTCGGTCTCCCCTGCAAAACGTGCCTTGGCCTCTTCAGCTGATTGGAAAACATAGCCTGAATTCATAAATATAGCTTCGCTTGTTTCACCAAATTGTGAACGAACTAGTCCACCACGAACTCTTTGTGTTTGTGTTCTGTAATTATCGTAAGAGGTCAAGCTTTATCTCCATATTTTTTAATATGCTCAGGTATTCTTTCATTAACTCCATACATGAAATGATTTTCCATTTTTTCTTTATATCTACTGGCAGGAACATTTCTACCTAAGGCTTCAGCAATTTCTCGAATATGAATTGGGGCAGCTCCACAACAAACACCTAAATATTTTATATTTAATTTTATTGCCTCTTCTGCAAAATTTCTAATTTCGTATCGATTACAATATAATGGATCTAGTGCAGTAGGAAAAGTTCTCCCATGAGGTGAAGGACATGAACAATTATTGTTATCATCAAGATTAAAAAAAGTCGGTTGATTATTATTTGTTCTGTAAGGTATTGGCAGTGCAGCGACATGGCATTTTAATACTTCTCTAATATCTTTAAGATAAGGTAACATTGTATTAGGACCTCTAAAGCAATTCATACCTACAACATCTGCGCCTCTTTGTTCAAGTTCTTTACAAGTATCTATTACAGAAACTCCGTCACGCATAATATTTTCACCCATAGGGGCTATCGTTAAAACAGCCGGTAGGCCAGATTTTTTAATTTCTTCAAGTGCTGTATAAGCTTCTTCTGCATAATAGAAAGTTTCTCCCACAATAAAATCAGCACCTTCGTCAACGGACCAACCTATCATTTCTGAAAACATAGATCTTATTTCTTTTTGAATATTTTTATCATTAGGGTCCCAGATATTTGTATTGGAAATATTGCCTGCAAGAAGATTTTTCTCTTTACCTTCACCGGGATTATCAGCTACATTTTTTGCTATTTTTAAAGCCGCTCTATTTAAAGGCTCTAATAACTCTTCCTTGCCAATTACTCTTAATTTTTCACGATGACCATTGTAAGTAAATGCTTCAACAATATCAGAACCAGCATGTTGAAAATCAAGATGTATATTTTTTAATGCTTCAGGGTTTTCCAAAGATAACTCTGGCACAAATTCACCAGAAGCTAAATAGCCTCTTCTTTCCGCTTCAAACAAAAATCCTTCAGCACAAATTACACTATCGTTTTCTAATCTTTCTAGTAATGTTCTTTTTTTAGTCATAACGCCTCCTATTAAATTACATATTTCCACAAGGAACAAAATCTATTGACCGATGTTCATCATGTTGTAGATGTTTAATGTCTTGTGAAATTGAAAAATTTTTAAAATGTGAAAAGAATATTAAAATGAAAATTAAAATGAAAAAAAAAGCTTTTAAGTATAATGCTCTATTCATATTGGAAGTACCTCACTACAAAATATGAACCTAAAAAAGAAAATATCAGCCAAATCCAACCATGTAAACTTCCAGAAACAATACCCCCCAATAATGCTCCTATATTACAACCAAAGGCCAAACGAGCCCCAAGACCTAAAGCTAATCCTGATAAGATTAATTTAATATAATCATTATTAGATAATTTTGAAATATCTGAAAATTTTCCAATATAAATTGAAGTTAAAAGTGACCCTAATAAAATGCCGATATTCATTAATGACGTCACCTCTAATAATATTGAACCTCTAATAAATTCTTGTGTGTAAGAATTGGAATTCCAAAATTCCCAATCATAAACGTTCATACCCAATAAATTAAAAAATTTTGAACCCCACAAACTAAAACCGAAAGTTATAGACCAAGGATGACCACTAAGAATAATAGTTAAAAAACTTAAAATACTTATAAAAATAACAGTTAACCATAAAGGCATACGATGTTGGACATAAGAATTTTTAATATTTTGAATAAAAAAAAGTTTTTCTTTAAATGGATCTTGTTTGTTTAAAAATAAATATAGTAAAATTAGAATAAAAAAAATAGAAACTAAATAATAATAATTTTCAAATTTAATAATTTCAAATGAGGGCCATTTAATCCAATATTCAAAAAAATATGTGCCAAGAGTACTACCTAATATAAAAAATATAAGAGTTAAAAACATTTTAATGTTTCCACCCCCAGCTGAAAAAAGAGTGCCAGATGCACATCCGCCTGAAACTTGCATTGCCGCACCAAAAATAAAAGAACCGATAATTAATGACAGTCCTACAGGTGCGAAAGATCCACCATGAGTAAAATTAAAGAAAAGACTTGGAGTATTAATTAAAGGAAAAATTAAAAGAGATGACAATAAAATTAAAAAAATTTGTGCTCTAATACCTATACTATTTTTAGTGAGAATATACTTTTTCCAGGCACCTGAAAAACCAAAAAATGATAAATAAAAAACAATTCCCATTAAAATAGATACAAGAAATATTAAACCATGGCGATAACCCAAATCATTATAAATGATGAGGGTTAAAGTTAATCCAATAAATAAAAATAAAGAAAAAATTACTCTCTGTAGGTTCAAATTAAATAATATCTTTCTCTAAATGATCCCATTCCGCTAATGAACCGTCGTACATTTTAACATTGGAATAGCCTAGGTATTCAGATAAGGCAAACCATGAAACAGCAGCCCAATGACCTGTATTACAAAAAGTAATTGCATTTAATTTATTGTTTACGCCTTGATTTAATAACAATTGCCTCACCTCTTCTTTAGATTTTAGTTTTGATGAATTGACTAATGTGATTAGATTTTGTTGTATGTTTTTAGATGACGGTATGGTTCCAAATCTAGAAACAGCTCCTGATTTTTCTTTACCTGAATATTGAATAGAAGGTCTTGCATCAATAAGCTCAATCTCATTATTCTTAATAGCGCTATCGACATCATTAGTCACTGCTAGATATTGACTAGTAAATTTTGCTATAAAGTTTGAAGGTTTATTGCTACTTAAACCAATTTCATTTTCAAAACCGGATTGTATCCAATCTTGATAACCTCCATTTAAAATAGAAACATTATCATGACTTAATGTTTTAAAAGTCCAATAAACTCTTGCGGCTGAACCAAAATCACTAGAACTTGTGCCACCAGAAACGATAATTACATGGTCATCGTTACCTATACCTAAAGATTGAATTAAATTTTGTAAGTCTTGAATATCAGGTAATACACCAGGAACACCTTCTTTAGATTGGACTCTCCATCCATCTTCAATGTAATTACTATAAATTGAATTAGGTATATGAGATTTTATAAATTCATCTATAGAGCCACCATCAATTCTATTTCTTATATCTAATATTTTTATATTAGATTGATTTAAATTTTTATTTAACCAATTTGAAGTTACTAACGGCTCAGAGGCAAAAGTTATTGAAGATGATAGAAAAAAAAGTAATGAATAAATAAAAAAAATTGTTTTGTAGAAATTAGTTGATTTAATATTAGGCATAATTTATCTCTTTCTTTGTTAGAGCTATATTAACGTTAATAAATAAAACGTTTTAGCTGATTATTTTATATCGCCGCAATAAGTGCAAATCACGATAAGTTCTTTATATAGAAAATTATTCTATATGTCAAACAACTAATTATGATCTAAAAATCGTCACTTAAAATATCGACAAAAAGTAAACAAAATTGGTATAATAGACCTATATATATGAGACAGAGTTACTATGAAATTGAAACAACTTGCAAGCGTGCTGCACGCGCAAGTGGATTTAGTTGGGGTGTAGCTGAAGAAATTGGTAAATCAATTCGATCTCTTGAAATGATGGGACTACCAGGTGTCAAAACCTTTTATAATTATCTTGAAGATGCAAAGGCAAAATCTTTCACAAAAGCTCAAAAAATCTTACCTAAAAATACTCAAGCTAAAAAAATATTCTGTCCAATTGAAACTTCTGTTGCGATATTAGATGATTGCAAAAATTTATTTCGAGATAATGCCATCATAGAGTTTTCTCAAATGAGCCACCCTTTACTATTAGTACCTATGATTAACAGAGCATCTATTCTTGTTGGTAAAAAAATTTTAATATCTTTCGATCAAATAAAAATTATTTTAAATTTTAATGAATCCATCACTCTTAATTCTGAGGGACCTTTTCCCAATCAAACTACTAAGGTTTTAATTCAATCAATAAATGACGATGACAAATATACAAAGGAAGAATATGAGTATCTCTATCAACTCTCATTAGAAACATTCGTTGATGAATCAGAAGGCAAGCTTAGTGGAGCTGGTGCCGGACTAACCGATAATGATTAGATTTTATACTTTAAAGCAGCAGTAATTAAGTATCTTAATATATTTTCATACTCTTGATTATTAAGTTTTGTCAGGCTTGGATTTTTTAATGTCTTTCTTGTAATAGAAACGCCTATTAATATTGCTCCCAATAAATCAAAATTAATGGGCTTAAATTTATTTTTAATTTGACGAATAATTGGTTTTCTCATCATGGCATCATGGTGTTTTTGAACAATCCGTCCTACTTCCGGATCTGAAGCATTCATACACAACATTTTTACATAAGTTACTTCATCATTTAAATTTTTACTTTCCATAAATGACTCTACAAACATATCTATAATGTTGCTTGAATTGATTTGATTTACCCACTCACTTTTATCTACTAATGTTTCTTCAAAAAGTTTTTTTTTATTTCCAAAATATCTAGATATTAGAGCTATATCTAATTTGACTGTCTTTGAGATATCTCTAAGGGAAACATTAGAATATCCTTTTGTCCAAAAAAGTTTTTTTGCTTCAGTAAAAATTAATTTTTTTGATATGTCTGATTTTTTCATAATATTTGTCAACACTAGTTGACATTTACATCTCTGTATATATAAATACTATCAAATAATTTCAAAATAATAGGAGAAAATTTAGTGAATATTAATAAAAATTTACCTGTAATGGTGACTGGCGCTACAGGGTTTGTGGCAGGCTGGATTATAAAAAAGTTACTTGAAAATCAAATCGTAGTTCATGCAGCAGTAAGAGATCCTAAGGATGAAAATAAGATATCTCATTTAAAAGAATTAGCTAAAAAAAATAACGGTATTATTAAGTTTTTTAAAAGTGATCTTTTACAAGATAATAGCTATAAAAATGCAATGGATGGTTGTGAAATAGTTTTTCATACAGCATCTCCATTTACATTTGGTTTAAAAAGTCATGAGTATGTAGAGCCTGCATTAAAAGGAACTAGAAATGTTTTAAATTCTGTTAATAATACTCCTTCTGTTAAAAAAGTTATTCTGACTAGCTCTTGTGTAGCTATTATTGGAAATAATATTGACTGCAAACAATCACCCAATAATACTCCTAATGAAGATACGTGGAATACAACTTCCACACTAGATCATGAACCTTATGGCTATTCGAAAACACTAGCGGAAAAAGAAGCCTGGAAAATTAATAAAAACCAAAATCAATGGAAGTTAGTTGTCATAAACCCTTCATTTGTAATGGGTCCTTCTCTTTCAAATCACTCAACATCTGGGACTCATCAAATTATTCAAGACATGGCTAGTGGTAAAATGAAATCTGGTTGCCCTACTTTTGAAGTTGGAATGGTTGATGTAAGAGATATAGCCACAGCTCATTTTAACGCTGCCTTTATGGATAGCTCAGAGGGTAGAAATATTATTTCAAACAAAACTGTTAAGTTTATTGAAATGAGTCAGATCTTGAGAAATAAATTTGGTGAAAATTTACCTTTTCCAAAAAAAACAATACCAAAAATAATGGCTGTCTTATTAGGTCCCCTTTTTGATAAAAGCTTTACACGAAAATCTTTATGGAGAAATCTCTCCCATCCATGGAAGATAGATAACTCTAAATCAAAATTATCACTTAATATAGACTACCTTCCTATAGAAAAATCTATTGAGGAGACCTATCAACAACTCATTGATAATAAGACTTATTGAAATTAACTGACATTACTGCCAATAAATTATTTATTGACTAAAATAAGTAATTTATGAAAAGAAGAAAATTTATAAAAAGAGGATTAATTGCTATTGTTGGTTTTTTCATTATGTCTAATAAATTAATTGCTAATCAAATATTTAAGTCGTCTCTTTTTAAGGATGGTATTTTTCATAATAATTTCATAAGTCATAATGTAAGTTCTTTTAAAAAGTTTTTGCAATGGAGAAAAGAATCAAAAAAGCCAGATCCTATTACTTTTCCTTTGGCTAAAAATAATCCTGTATTTTTAAAAAATAATAGAATCACACCTACTATTACTTGGGTTGGACACGCTACATTTTTAATACAAATAGCAGGTTTAAATATTCTTACTGACCCTCATTTTACTGAGAGAGCTTCTCCCTTTAGTTTTGCAGGTCCGTCTAGAACAACGCCTGTGGGTTTAAAAATTGAAGACTTACCCAAGATTGATCTCATAGTTATTTCTCATAACCATTATGATCATTTAGATAAAGAGACAATTCAAGAATTAATAAAAAAACAAAATAATCATCAGCCTCTCATTTTAGTTCCTTTGAAATTAAAAAAAAAATTAGAAAAATTCGGCGCTAGAAATGTTCAAGAACTAGGATGGTGGGACAATACGATTTTAAAAAATATTAAAATTCACTCTGTCCCTGTTCAACATTGGAGTAAAAGATCAATGACTGACACTAATCAATCTCTTTGGTGTGGATGGGTTTTTGAGGCTCCAGAATTTCGAATATTATTTTGTGGGGATACTGGCTACTCAAAAGACTTTTCATTAATTCAACAAAAATTTCAATATATGGATCTTTCTCTAATTCCAATTGGTGCTTATGCTCCTCGCTGGTTTATGAAATACCATCACTGCAATGTTGAAGAGGCTATACAAATTCATCAAGATATTAAATCTAGAAAATCTATTGCTATGCATTGGGGAACTTTTCAATTAACTGATGAACCTATGGACGAGCCTGTAAGTCTTTTAAAATCCTTAGTGAAGAAAAAAGAAATGTCTCGATCTGAATTTATAGTCATGCAACACGGTGAAACTCAACAAATTAAGACCTTGTAAAATATTTATAACTGTCTTAGGGTAAAAGACCTATGAACAAAAAAATAATATTTAATTTTTGGAAAAACTGGAACTGTCATTTGTTTATTAGAATTCACTACGCATCATTCGTCTAGCTATTCTCCCTCTTTAAAATTTTAATAATATTAAATTACTTTTAATAGGAGAATTACGTGGGTACAAAAAAATTATTTTATAAATCGATTATTTGGCAAGCATTAGGTTTTATTTGGATATCTGTATTATCCTATTTTTGGTATGGGAATTGGATTAACTCTTTAACTTTTTCTATAATTGTTATAACTGTAAGTATATTTCTATATGTCATCTATGAAAAATTATGGGATAAATTTTTTAATTAAGTAAATTAATATTCATTAATTTATCATAATTTTGAATGGATTCTTTCTAAAAAAAATGATTAATTGACGGTGAAAAATGAGCAACCATTTCTTTCTATCAAAATCAGCTAGACTAAGGTCCACTCCTTTTACTAAGCAAATTGAAGAGTACGGGGTTAAATCTTATACTGTTTATAATCATATGCTTCTTCCTACTGTTTTTGAAAGTGTTGAAGCGGACTGCGCCCACCTTAAAGAATTTGTTCAAATTTGGGATGTATCTGTTGAGAGACAAATTGAAATTTCCGGACCTGATTCTGCTCGTTTAGTTCAAATGATGACATGCAGAGATCTGTCTAAAGCCAAACAGGGAATTTGTTATTATGCACCCATCATTGATGAAAAAGGTTTTATGATTAATGATCCTTTGATTATGCTTCTTGAAGATAATCAATGGTGGCTATCAATTGCAGATTCAGATGTACTTTTATATGCAAAGGGTTTGGCAAATGGATTCAAGTTTGAAGTTAATATTTGTGAGCCTGAGGTTTACCCTCTGGCCGTTCAAGGACCTAAATCTTTTGCCTTAATGGAAAAAGTTTTCGGCTCAGAAATTCTTGAGATGAAATTTTTTCATTTTAAAAAATTCGAATTTCAAAATCATCATTTTATTATAGCTAGATCAGGTTGGTCGAAACAAGGTGGCTTTGAAATATATGTCGATGACCATGAAAAAGGTCAAAAACTTTTTGATGAACTAATGGTACAAGGAAAAGATTTGAATGTTCGTCCAGGTTGCCCTAATGCAATCGAAAGATTAGAGAGTGGTCTTCTTTCCTATGGTAACGACATAACAATCAAAGATAATATTTTAGAATGTGGTCTTGATAACCTTATATCCTTAGCTGATGAAGTAGACTATCTAGCAAAAGATTCACTGAAACAACTTTCAGCAAAAGGAATAAAAAAATCTTTGAGTGGAATAAAAATTCTGACTAACGCTATTACTGCTTTCGAGCATTTACCGATTTTTTTTAATGGTGATCAAATTGGTGAACTAAGATCTTCCATCTATTCCCCTAGCTTTAAATGCTGTTTAGGTATCGCTATGATTGATAAGGCTCATCAATCAACTACCGGAATCCATCAAGTGGTCATAAATAACCATGATTATCAGATAGAATTATCTCCCCTACCTTTTAGTCAATAATATTATTGCAAAAATAATTTAAAGTATTACTCATGCGATAATGTTTAAAACTGTTCTTAACTCTTGGTCTTTATTTTTTGGTTTGTCTTTTATTATGATGGCCAATGGCCTTCAAGGAACTTTAATAGGAATTAACGCAGTTGAGTATGACTTTAATATTATTGCTACAGGTTTAATTTTTACAGGTTATTTTCTAGGATACTTAACGGGCTCTATGAGTATGCCTAATTTTATTAGTAGTGTTGGACATATTAGAGTTTTTGCCGCTTTTGCTTCTTTGGCATCTATAGCCATTCTTCTACATTGGCTTTTTGTTAATCCTTTTGCTTGGGCAATTATCAGACTAATCACAGGATTTTCCATGGCTGGCATTTATGTTGTTTGTGAAAGTTGGTTAAATGATCGAGCTGACAATGACACACGTGGAAGACTTTTATCTTTTTATTTTTTAATTCTATTTATCTCTCAGGGAATTGGCTTTTTCTTAATCAATGTATCCCCCACACTTGATGCTCATTTATATGTTCTGGCTTCTGTTTTAATTTCTATAGGACTTGTGCCTATCTTAATGACAAAAAAACCTGCTCCTGATTTTGATTTACCTAAAAGAACTTCTCTGAAGGATGTTTATCAAAAATCTCCGTTAGCATTTATCAGTAGTCTTTCTATGGGTATCATCTTTGGAGCTACATTTGGACTATTAGCGGTTTTTGCTGCTAAAATAAATTTAACAATTTTTGAAATTTCTATTCTTGTCTGTGCAAATAATTTAGCTGGGGGTCTTTCGCAATATCCGTTTGGATGGCTATCGGACAGAATGGACAGAAGACATCTCATCACTTATCTTTATATTGCCTCACTCATTGCGGTGATTTTGATTTTTGTATTAGGACAGATTTCTTTCTGGCTATTGGTGACTTTCGTTTCTCTCCATGCTGCGTTAGCTTTTCCAATTTATACAATATCTATAGCTCATATGAATGATTTTATGGAAAAGGAAGAAATGGTTTCAGCTAGTGCAACTATATCTGTTATCAATGGTATTGGGGCTTCTTTTGGTCCTTTATTGGCATCGATACTTATGTTTGCAATAGGACCTTATGGTTTTGTCATTTTTTTTATTATAGTTTATGCCACCCTTATTCCCTTTTGTTTATATAGGGTCAAACTTGGAAGAGATATTGAATTTGTTGATGAAAATAGACCAACTATTCTTGTACCAAGAACTGTTTCTGCAATGGGTGTACAAATGGCAACTGAAGAGTCTATAATGAGATCCGAAGAAGATGACAGCTGAAGAAAACATAAAAAATTTAAATATTACACTTCCTTCTTTAAATAAGCCTTTGGGGAGTTATAAACCCTGCGTATTAGTTGATAATTTTGCGTACATTTCTGGCCAAGCCCCTATAAAAAACGATGGCTCTTTTGAAATGGGAATAGTTGGAAAGAATATTGATATAAATGATGCTAAAGACCATGCAAGAAAATGTGGCTTATCTATTTTGGCTGCTTTAAAGAACGAAATTGGGTCATTGGATAAAGTTGAACAAGTAGTTAAATTGACAGGTTTTGTATGTTGTGAGCCTAATTTTTATGACCAGCCAAAAGTAATTAATGGTTGTTCTGACTTAATGCTTGAAGTATTTGGTGATAGAGGGGTGCACTCTAGATCAGCTGTTGGTGTTATATCTCTACCGTTAGGTATATCAGTTGAAATTGAAGCTATTTTCAAAATCAAATAATTTGAATTGACTTTAAGAAATTTTTAGAGAAAGATCAAAAATATAAATATTGTGGGTTTAAGGATATGGAAATATCTATCGAAAATAATCAGGACATTCAGGTCTCCCTTCATGATCAAAAAATCAGTTTACATCCCGTATGGCTAAGAGAAAGAATCAAAGGTGAAGGGTTTGTTGACACAGATTCCCATCAAAGACTTTATGAACCTTCTTCTATCCAATTAGATTTAAAAATTAGATTAGCTTCAATTGAAGATAGAATATTGAATGTTGATTTTGATGATGGCATCTCAACTCAATATAATTTAGATGAGCTTCTTCTTGAAATTGATAAAGAAAATTTAAAAAGGGGACATTTTCCTAAGATTGAATTATGGAGTTCTCAACTAAGAGATTTGCCTGAGATTAGTTTTGAAGAAAATATGAGCGAGTCTCAAGCGATGCTTGAACTGTTAAATAAATTTTACACTTATGGTTTTGTTGTTATAAAAAATGTCCCTACAAGAGATCAATATTTATTAGAATTTGTAAATAGTATTGGCCCTGTTCGATCAACAAATTTTGGAATGTATTTTGATGTTATGTCAAAACCTAATCCTAATGACTTAGCCTATAAGCCTATTGCTTTACCTCCCCATACAGACAATCCCTATAGAACACCTGTTCCAGGAATTCAATTCCTTCACTGTCTTGAAAACGAAGTGAGCGGTGGTTTTTCTACTTTAGTTGATGGTTTTGCAGTAGCTGATTATTTAAAAAGTAAAGATGTGGATGCTTTTAATTCCCTAACTTCAACAAAAATTAGATTTCGATTTCAAGATAATTCTATTGTCTTAGAAAATTGGGGGGAGTTAATAGAGTTAGATGAAGATCTAAATCTTAAGCAAGTAAGATATAGTACAAGGGTTGAATATGTTCCTCCTATGCCACAAGATAAACTAAATAGCTTCTATAGAGCGAGAAAAATTCTTTCTGATCTTTATAGCTCTTCTCAATTTGAATTGAAATTTAAATTGCAAAAAGGAGACATCATGATGTTTGATAATCATAGATTGCTTCATGGGAGAACTTCGTATGATCCAAATGAAGGAATGAGACATCTTCAAGGATGTTATTTGGATTTTGACTCCACCGATGGAAAGCTAAGACATCTTAAAAGAAAATTTGGCTAATTTACTAACTCACTAAATGAGTTCTTTAATCATTGATAATATAGAAGTATTTGCCTGCAAAACAGATGCGCCCCAAATTACTTGGGCAAGAGATATGACTCCCATGTTTGAAGCAAATGTCATTGTGAAGATTACAACCGAAGATGGATATGAGGGTGTGGGAGGTGTGCTTGTTCCAACAGAACATAGTTATGATCATAGTTTAGTAGAAGCAATGAAAAATCTATTTCCAGAAATTCTCAATAAGTCCATTCATGATAGAGAAAAGCTAACTGATCATATGTTAACTAGATGTGTAGGATTAAATCCTAATGCCGTCAGCCCAATTGATATAGCGATGTGGGACTGCTTCGCAAAATCAGTCAACTTACCTATGTATAAAGTATTGGGAGCGAAAAGAGATTTTATACAGTCGTATGCTTCAACACCTTTGTTTGAAACAATTGAAGAATATATTGATTTTATCAAAGAGCAATTATCTCAAGGTTTTAAAACTGTTAAGTTTCATACTTGGTGCGATATTCAGTTTGATATAAAAATGGTTCAAGAAGTTTGTTCAGCAGTTCCTGAAATGAAATACATGATTGATTGTGAACAACGATATAATAAAAAAGACGCTTTAAAATTAGGTCAAAAATTAGATGAGTTAAATTTTGTATGGTTTGAAGCTCCCTTTGTGGATAGTGATTTTGAGAGCTATACCTGGTTAAAAAATAAAATCAAAACTCCTGTCATCTGTGCTGGCAATTCTATTCTAGACCCCTATTTATTAAAAAAAGCTATGGAAGAAAATGTTTATGATCACTTACGGGTTGATACTACTTATGCCGGAGGTATTACAATCACAAAAAGAATAATGGAGATGGCAGCTAGTCATAATTTTAATGTAGAGCTTCAATCTTGGGCATTTCCATTAGGCCAAGCTGCTAATTTACATATGATGCTTAGTAATGAAAATTGTGATTTTTTTGAACAAGTTGTTCCTTTTGTCGATCATGAACATGGAGCTAAAAATTTTATAAGGACTGATAATGATGGAAATATCTACCCCACTAAAGATAATGGACTAGGTATTACTATGGATTGGGACCAAATTCATCAAGATTATTACCTTCACTTAAAGTTTGATAAAAATGGACTATCTCGAAATACTCAATAACTATGAGTATTAAAGATCTAAAAATGAGATTATGGAGTAGGTATTATTTAAAGTATGGAATTTTATAAAAGATTAATTTTTATTTTTTTAATAACATTCTGGTTTGATAGCGCAATGACAAAAAATATATTTGATTTTAAAATAAAGGATATTGATGGAAATACATTAGATCTTTCAGAGTTTAAAGGATCTCCTTTATTATTAATTAATACAGCTTCCAAATGTGGATTTACAGGACAATATCAAAATTTAGCAAACTTATTTTTAGAATATAAAAATAAAGGTCTGATAATAATTGCAACTCCTTCTAATAGCTTTAATCAGGAGCTATCCAACTCCAAAGAAGTTAAAGAATTTTGTTTAATTAACTATCAAACAACTTTTGTAATTTCAGAAATTATGGAAGTGAAAGGCAATAATAGACACCCTATTTATCAATGGATGAAAGAAGAATATAACAAGACTCCAAAATGGAATTTTTATAAATATCTATTTAATAAAGATGGACTATTAGAAGAAAGTTGGTCTTCTATAACAAAACCTGATGCTCAAAAAGTTACTCAAACAATTGATAGTTTAATCTGAAAAAAACCCAGGGTGCACATAAGCACCCCAGGTAAAAGCAATTATTATTTAAATTCTGGATAAGCTTCACCAGTGAGTTCGGCTTTATCAAGTCCCATAGCTTCTTCTTCTTCTGATACTCTTAAGCCTACTGTGCCTTTAAGTATGTAAAAGAAGATAGCGCTTAACGGCACCACAAGAATTGCTGCAGCGAGTACACCAGTTAGTTGTACGAAGAAGTCTCCTCCGCCGAAAATACCAACGGCAAGTGTTCCCCAAATACCAGCAACTAAGTGAGCAGGAATAGCACCTACAACATCATCAATCTTTAGTTTGTCTAATAATAGGATTGCAAAAGTAGTGAGTGCTCCACCAATACCACCAACTACAATCGAAGTGAAATGATTCTGAAGATCAGGACCTGCAGTAATAGCAACTAAACCAGCAATCGCACCATTTAAAGCAATTGTAAGATCAATTTTTTTAAACATGATTTGAGATAAAATCACAGCTACAACTACACCGCCACAAGCCGCTAAGTTAGTGTTAACTACAACGATAGAAATAGCTAAGACATCAAAAGCACTACCCATAGCTAATTGAGATCCGCCATTAAATCCAAACCAGCCAAACCAAAGAATAAATGTTCCTAAAGTTGCTAAAGGCATATTAGCGCCAGCAATAGGAGTTACTGATCCGTCAGCTGCATATTTACCTTTTCTAGCACCAAGAATTATACAGCCAACTAAAGCTGCCCAACCGCCTACTGAATGAACAATAGTCGAACCAGCAAAATCAGAGAAACCCATTTCTGCTAACCAACCGCCGCCCCATGTCCATGCTCCAAAGATAGGGTAAATAAGTCCTGTCATAATTACTGCAAAGATTAAAAAAGGCCAAACTTTAATTCTTTCGGCACATGCACCAGAAACAATAGAAACTGCTGTGGCACAGAAAACCATTTGAAAGAACCAATCTGAAGGAGCAGAATAACCTGTGTCTGCAATAGCAGCAACATTATCAGCACCATCTAGAAGAGCCAGTTCATCAACTGTAGGATTATAAAACATTCCACCTAGTGAGCCAATATAGGAACCTACATCAACATACATAAGAGAATAACCTACAAGATAAAAAGATATTCCTGCGATAGAGTATAAAGCAATATTCTTTAAAAGAATTGCCGATGTATTCTTCTTTCTCACAAAACCTGCTTCAAGCATGGCAAAACCAAGAGCCATAAACATCACGAGGATTCCTGAGAAAATAAATAAGAAAGTATTAAAAATATATGCTACTTCCGGATCAACAGCTGCGTAAGAAACATTACTTACAAAAAGTGCTGATATTAAAAATAATGTAAATTTCATTATGATTTTAGCCTCCTAGCTAATTGCTTCTGCACCACGTTCACCTGTACGGATACGTATAATGTCAGAAACTTCAGTTATAAAAATTTTGCCATCACCAATTTTGCCAGTCTTTACTGCCTCGCTAATTGTTGTAATGACTTTCTCTAAGTCTTTGTCGTCCACTAAAACTTCAGCACGAGATTTAGGTAAAAAGTGCACTTCGTATTCTGCACCACGATACATTTCTGTATGTCCTTTTTGACGACCATATCCTTTGGCTTCTAATATCGTGAGGCCTTGAATATCAATACCTGTTAGAGATTTTCTTAAAGCCTCCACTTTGTCAGGCTTAATAATAGCTGTTACTAATTTCATTTTTATCCTCTCTTAATAATAAGTGATTTGATTGCTGATTTTTTAGCATCTCGAGGTGTAAAAAAATAATGCTAATAGGCATTGATTAGTATGCGTTAAAAGAATAACTAAAAAGTATTGAAAATATTAGGGATATTAGTTTTTAATTTTATAGCCTTTGACAAACATCAAAATAATTGCACCAATGCAAAGAACTAAGATTGCAAATATGACACTAAGGCTTAAGAAAATATTAACATCTGATATTCCATAAAAAGACCATCTAAAACCATCTACAAGATAAAGAATAGGGTTAAAATAAGATACATTTTGCCAAAATTCTGGAAGCATTGAAATAGAGTAAAAAGAACCTCCTAAAAATACTAAAGGGGTAACAATTATCGTAGGAATTAAACTCATCTGTTCCCAATTTGTCGCCCAAATTCCTATAACGAATCCAACTAAACTAAAGGTTAAAGATGTTAAAATTAACATCCAAAACATGAGAAAGGGATGATTTAAATCCATTGGGACGAAAGCATGCGCAGTAGCAAAAATCAATAATCCTAAAATAATAGATTTAGTAGTAGCTGCTCCTACAAATCCAGTAATGATTTCTAAGGGAGATAGAGGGGCTGCATAGATTTCATTAATAGTTCCGAGAAATTTTGGAAAAAAAATACCCGAAGAGGCATTTGAAATACTTTGTGTTAAAACGGTCAACATAATTAAACCCGGGACAATAAAAGAACCATAAGAAACACCTTCAATAACTGGTATTCTTGAACCAATAGCCGATCCAAATACAATAAAATAAAGTGAGGTAGTTATTACGGGAGAAAGAACACTTTGTATGATTGTTCTTTTCATTCTATCCATTTCGTGTAAATAAATAGCAGCTATTCCTACCCAGTTCATTTACTTTCCTCTACTAATTTTAAAAATATGTTTTCCAATGACGTCTTAGAGGATTGAATATCTTTTAACTTTAAGCCCGCATCTTTAATCGACTGCAATAAGTCCGTAATGCCTGTGCTCTCCGCCTCAGTGTCATAAACATAACAAATTGTCTTTTGACCTTCACCTATGTTTAACTTAAATCTCTTAAGAGTGTCTGGGATAGAATGAATTGTTTCATGTAATTCAATTTCTAACATTTTTTGTCCCATTCGACTTATTAAATCACTCTTGTTGTCAGTCAGGATAATTTCTCCATTATTTATAATAGAAACTCTATCTGCAATTGCTTCTGCTTCTTCTAAATAATGAGTAGTTAAAATTATCGTAACACCTGTTTTACGAAGATCATTTACAATTCTCCACATATCTTTTCTTAGATTAATATCCACTCCTGCGGTTGGCTCATCAAGAAAAAGAATTTTTGGTTCATGGGATAATGCTTTTGCAATAAGAGATCTTCTCTTCATACCGCCAGATAACTCTCTTAGTTTACTATCCTTCTTATCCCATAAAGAAAGTTGTTTTAAAATTTTTTCAATATATTCAGGGTTCCTCTTTTTTCCATAAAGACCCCTTGAGTAACTTACATTATTAAAAACTGTCTCAAAGGCTTCTAAAGAACCATCTTGAGGAACAAGTCCAATAATAGATTTAGTCTTTTTATACTCTTTGACTACATCAAATCCATCTACTGTAATCGTACCATCGGTTGGGAGAACAATGCCACAAATTGTATTAATTAAGGTTGTCTTCCCCGCTCCATTAGGTCCTAAAAGGGCAATAATTTCGCCTTTTTTTATTTCTAAATTAATATTTTTTAATGCTGTAAATTTATTTCCGTAAACCTTAGAAATATTATTTATAGATATAAGTGTTTGGTCGGCCATTAATGGGCAAATCATATATGAAAAAGTTGAAATTACTATTAGTCACTTTTTAATGACTGCTTTTTAGAATATTTACTTCTTTCAACCAAAAAGATGCCCACTAAAACTGCCCCAAGAGAAATAATCACTTTATGTGTGATGATCTCATCTAAAAATATAAATCCAAAAAATAAGCCAAAAATTGGAATGAGATAGGCTACTTGAGACTGAAAAACTAACCCATTTTTTCTAAGAATATAAAATCTCAATAACCAAGCTCCAGCAGTGGGTACAACTCCAAGGTATATAAGAGATAAAGTAGGTATCATTTCTAAATCTAAATTCCAAGGTTTCTCTATAATAAATGATAAAGGTATTAAAAATATTATTGCCCAAATCAAGATGGATGTTGTGACATCTTCATTTTTTTTATTCTCTAATCTCAATGTCACTAAGCCTCCTAAGGTATAACAAATTGGGCCTAAAATAATTATAAGTGCTGAGAAAATATTCGTCTCATTGATGAGTATGTCGTCTGAAAACAGGTAAACGATCCCTAAGAATCCTACAAGAATACCGGCAGAATTCATTAAAGTATTTTTTTCATTTTTTGTAAAAAAATGTCCAAAAATAGTAGCGGCAATTGGAGCGACAGACATTAAGATAGCTGCAAGATTACTTTGAACTTTAATAATTCCATATGAAATAAAAAAAAAGGGCAGGACTAAATTTACTAACGCAATGCCTGCTAACAATTTCCACTCTGATCCAAGAAAACTAATTTTGATTTTTTTAAAATAACAATATGTCAGTAAAGGAATACCGGCAAATAAAACTCTTCCAAGAGCTAATGTTATAGGCGTATATGAGCTAGATGCTATTTTAATATTAAAAAATGCAGAGCCCCAAATAGCAGCTAATAGTAATAAGATTGAAAAATCAAAGAAAGACGCTTTTCTCATTCATCCACCGTGAAGTGAATTCTCTTATTTTTTTTCCCCTTACTTTCAAATTTTATAAAATGAAATTTTCCAATTTCTTTAGTACTATGAATGTGAGTTCCTCCACAGGGTTGCAAATCAATTGAGCCAATCTTTACCAACCTTATTTGTCCACTAATATTTGGCGGCTGAACAGATAAAGTTCTTACTAATTCTGGCTGAGCTGCTAATTCTTCTGTGGTGATCCACTCATAAGAAATTTGGTGGTCTTCTTTTATCAAACTATTAACCTGATCTTGCAAAAAATCGATATCGTATTTCTCTTCACCTAAATCAAAATCTATTCTACTTTTCTCAGAATTTATTTGACCACCCGTAACATAGTAGGGCAATATAGAACAAAGCAAATGCATAGTGGAATGCATTCTCATAAAGCGATATCGCAATTCCCAATCAATTTTTCCATGAATAACTTGCCCTATATTAAAATTTAAATCTCCTTCAATTACATGAGCTATTTTTCCATCATCCTTAATAGTGTCTATAATTTTATATGTTTTTTCTTCTGCCCTAAAAATTCCCTGATCTCCAGGTTGTCCGCCACTTTTTGCATAAAAAGCTGTTTCTTCTAAAAAAACTTTATTATCAATAATTTCAGTAATAACTGAATCGAATTCTTTAATATAACTATCTTGAAGAAATAACATTTTAAAATCCTTAAGAGTCTAACTTTAGGTGATACTCCAAGCAAGACTCAATGCCTCCTAACGAAGTACTTTCTTCTTTGCAAATTTTTAAAAGCTTTTGCTTTTGAAAGTTAGAAGCTGTGTATAGGCCAAAACCAATTATTCCAAACACAACTATTGCATATAGTGCTTTTTTCATTAATTTTGAAAACTTACAATATCTTGATTTACCATAATGTCTGATTTTAATATTGGGCGAACTAATTCCACTCCATCTAAAGTCTTACATCTAGACATTGCAACGTAAAGTTGGCCTGCCGCAAAAGCCCCTCTACTCATATCGATAATTACTTGATCAAATGTCTGACCTTGGCTCTTGTGTATTGTGATGGCCCAAGCAAGTTTCATAGGGTACTGTTTGAACGAGCCGACAACTTTTTCACTAATTTCTTCCTTACTATCATCATATTGATATTGTATACGTTCCCACTTTTCTTTTCTTACTTCATAAATTTTACCATCTATAAAAACTTTAATTTTTTTTTCTGCAATAGAATGAATTTTTCCTATAGAGCCATTAACCCATCTTTTTTCAGGATCATTTTTAATCATCAAAACTTGTGCTCCTTGCTTTAGTCGAAGGAGTTCATCAGTAGGAAATATTTCTTTTCCAAAGTTACCCTGCGCCTGTGCTCTAAAATTGAGTTCTTCTCCTGGTACTTGAGATAAATAGTCTTGATTAAATTTATTTGCCTGAGCATTTGTCGTTGTCAGAATAATTTTTCCTTCCTGCATATTTACTTTATGAGAAACAGATTGATTAAGATCATTTAATTCTGAATTCGTAATCGATCCATCGCGAATTCCATTTAATAATTGAATAAAATATTCATCTTTTTGTCGATAAATATATTGAAGCTCTATCTTATGGAAGTGGCTATCTTGAAATATATTAGAATGAAAAAAAAAACTTCCATTAGGATATAATCTTCTGAGAATATCTGACTCATCAAAATTTACAACAGGTGGCAACTGAAACAAGTCTCCAAAGACAACTAACTGCACTCCACCAAAAGGTTTTGTTAGTTTTTTTCTATGCACTCTTAAGCTGTAATCAATAGCATCAAAAATATCTGCACGAACCATTGATATCTCATCGATGATCAAGACGTCTAGATTAAGTAAGATATCCTGATCCCATACTTTTCTTATATGTTTAGTCTGCATTACTTTAGGTGGAAAACGAAAAAAAGAATGAATTGTCTGACCTTTAATGCGAATTGCAGCAACTCCAGTTGGGGCAAGAACGGCAACTTTTTTTTGAGTTATAGTTCTAAAGTAGGATAATAGAGTCGATTTTCCACTACCGGCCTTACCTGTTATATAAAAATTATCATCCGAATGTTCTATTTGCTCAGAAATATCTTTAAACTCTTTACTTAGTTCAAAATTATCTGGCAATAAATTATTGAGATTAGACTTCAAGATTACTAATATATACACGTAATAAAAAAATTAAAAACTTAATTAAAATTTGTGGAATTACGTATTTAAATTTCTCGAGATGAAGTAATGAGGATCTTTTGATTGCTTCAGAATAGCTGGGATCATTTCAACCAAAGCACGAATAAAGCCCTTATTTGGTTGAGGTAATTGATCTTTTATTGCTTTATGTAATTTTGGAAGATTGTAAAAAGGAACCTGAGGGAATAAGTGATGTTCAACATGATACTGCATATTAAAATATAATAACCATCCATGAATTGGATTTACTATAAATGTCCTAGTACTCTCACGATGATCCCATGTGTCTGCTCTTAAACCCCCATGTTGCAACATAGTGGTCAGTTGGAATATAGGACTACCATACATATTGGGAAGAACGATAAACATCAAAGGTAAAAAACTTTCAATAAGTATTGCCCATACAATTACTAGAATTTTTATGAACATGAATATTCTACTACTCCATATCATTTTTGATCTTTGATTTTCCGGAACACAATCAAGAGCAACTGGAGTCATAATACCAAGCGAGTGAAGAAAAATTTTTTTAAATTCAAAAAATACTCTTTTAATTCCAAATAAGTCTAAGAAAAATAAATCTAGCAGATTAGAGGGTCTAGACACTTGGATTTCATAATCAATTTCCTGGTGAATAGTTCTGCTATGATGATGAGTATGGCTCCACCTCCAAGAAACTGGTTCAAAGTATGAAAAAAAACTAGAGATGTAATAAAAAAAATCATTTAACCATCTTGTTTTAAAGACAGACCTGTGTCCATATTCATGCCACCTTGCATTTGAAAAAGCGTAAATAGTTCCATAAACAAAAAAGGCAGGTAAAGCCCACCAAGTGCCCCAAGTTAAAAAGGCAATATATCCAGAGATAATTAAAATAGAAAAATAAGTAATTGTATTAATCCATCCGGGGGAGTCTTTTCGTTTTGTTAAGTCTTTTAAGATTTTAGGATCAATT
>CAWUWX010000006.1:0-11222 GCA_963926395.1 uncultured Alphaproteobacteria bacterium | reverse complement strand
CCAGTTGCACCTGCTTGAAGCTTTGCAAGCATTTCTTCGTTACTTCCGTAGACATCTAAATTAATTTCTATTCCTGTTTCTGCAGTAAATTTCTTTAGAACTGCTGGATTGATATAATCACCCCAATTATATAAATTTAATTTACCTTCAGCTTTTAATGTATTTGGAAATACAAATAAAAAAACCAATGAGCAAATTACTTTTAACATTTTAACCATGTTACATTCCTCCTAATAACCTAATAAATAGATTATAAAATGTGAAGAAAGCTCATACAAGAGAGTAATTTGTAGATATTATTTATACATATTTTTTTATCATATTTTTACGAGAGATAAGAATTCATACAAAACGTAACTACTTAATACTTTATATAAAGTATTAGGGGGGGCTTTAATTTTCTGAACAATTAGAGTTTACATTCCTAAACAATATGAAGCTAAATTTTCAAACTAAATTCTTCGATATGTTTAGCTAATTTCTTACCTGAAAGCCAGGCATCTTGCATCGCTGGCCCTTCACTCCAATCACCAAGAAGGTAAAGCTTATGATCTATTGATGGTATATAGGTTTTTCCAACTAGGTCTCTTAAGCTTTGTTTTGTATTAGCGTATTTCCAACGATGAGATTTTTTGAAAGTAGCTTTAGCATCTGATCCAAATGTTTTTTTTACTTCATTGATAACGTAATCTTCTAAAACATAGGGCTCAATATCATAATATTTTTTTGTCCATTCTGATCGCATATTAAAAACCCAGCTCTCTTGATTGAATTGCTCGTGTTTAAAATTCTGATTCATAAAAAAACTAATTTCTTTTGTGAGATAATATCCAAACTGTAAGTCTGTACCCAATCTTTTATCAAAACCAAGCATGACTGTCCAAATAGGATTAAAAGTAGGGGTAGGATAATTTTTAAAATCGATATGATCTTGTAAAAGTGTTACTCCTTGTTCAAAGGGTATGCAGGCAAATACCATATCAAATGGTCCAAATTGATCTTTATCTGAAGATATATAATAGTTCTTTTCAGCTCTTTCTATTTTTTCAATTTTTGTTGAAAAATGAGTAGGGTAATGAAGTGATTTATGAAGATTGAGAGGTATAGATTGAATACCGTTATTACCAATAATAATAGATTTCATTTCTTTAGTTGATTGTCCTAGGTAATTAGGAGTATAGAACGCTTCTACTTTTTTAATTGCTTGTACTTTTTCAAGAGCTTCTGTGAATCCTAACACACCATGATCAGGAGAAAGAAAATGAGCTCCATGATCAAACTGTAAATCACCATGCTTCCTAGTACTTATTCGACCTCCAGGTCTCCATGATTTTTCAAAAAAAGTTATATCAAGAGTGGGAAGATGGTGAGCGAGAGATAGTGCGGAAATCCCAGTACCTATTATGGCAATTTTTTTCATTTCATTTTTATTTTAAATATTATTAGAAAATATAGAACTAATTATTTTTTTTCGAACTTTTAGAAAATTCATCTACATCTTCTGTAGGTCTTAAGGGTTTTAAATATCTTAATCGTAGAATAACAGCCGCAATAGCAATTAAAACTATTGCCGAAGCTTCATAAATTAATATCTCTGGATCTAAATCTTTTCTTTGTAGAATGATCAGTCTTGATAGAGCGGTGATTGCAATAAATAAAGGGTAAGTCATACGCACACGATTTGAGACATAGTAAACTCTGACCATGCCAATTACTTCAACATAGATAAATAGTAATAGTAAATCTGCTAATGAAACGTAGCGATTTTCAATCATTTTCAATAATTCAAATAAAATAGCAACTAAAGTACTAATTAATATGACAAAAAGAATCATTTTTTCAATAAAACTAATAAAATTTGCTAATTCTTTATTCATATCCAAACAATCTTATCAATTTCTTTTGATTCTAGATAGTTATTTGTTTGTGAAAACGGACGACTCCCAAAAAATCCACGATGGGAAGAGAGAGGAGAGGGGTGAACTGATTTTAAGATTAAGTGCTTTGATGAATCAATCAAATGAGTTTTTGAATGAGCGTGAGCTCCCCATAAAATAAATACAATATTTTCTCTATAATGATTAATTATTTCTATCACTTTATCTGTAAAAATATTCCATCCAAAATTTTTATGTGACATGGGTTTACTTTTCTCGACTGTAAGTGTTGTGTTGAGAAGAAAAACTCCTTGCTTTGCCCAATGTTCCAAATTGCCATTAGTTTTATTGATTTCAACTTTGAGATCAGAGTCTAACTCTTTGAGAATATTCATTAATGAAGGCGGGGTTTTGATATTGTGAGGAACGGAAAAACTTAAGCCATGAGCCTGTCCTGGGCCGTGGTAAGGGTCTTGCCCTAATATTACAACTTTAATTTTTTGAAATGGAGTTAAATGAAAAGCATTAAATATTTTTGATTTTTCAGGATAGACGGTAATATTTTTATTTTGATATTCTATTAATTTTTTTTTCAGATCCTTCATGTAGGATTGATTGAGCTCTTCTTCTAAATACTGAATCCAGCTAGAGGGAAGCTGAAAAGGATTAGATTCCATCCGGCAATTATAGATTTAATTTAATGTTGTGTCTTGATTTCGACCGTACTTTTCAAGCTTATGGATAATTTTTTCTTTTAGATCGTGATTCTCTTCAAGGGCCATTACAAGAGCTTGAGTATAGAAGAAACAGGCAGCTTCAATATCTGACTTTTTTTCAAAATAATTAGCTGCTTCATAATAGAGAGAACACACTTTATCCATTTGTTTTTTTTGAAAAGCTTCTGAGATGTCTGTATCTAATTGATTAATATCTTCCATTTGAAACATCAAACTAACATATGTCAGTTTGATTGCTATAGGCAATTAAAGTAAAATAAGAATTATTTGTTAATATTGAAGAATTTTTCGAGCATACCAATCATGAAATACGTGAGTGGGGACATCCATGATGGGAGAGAAGCGTCCTCCATCAAAATGCTTAGCATGACGACCTTTTTGCATACCTTCGACCACAAATATATCTTCTTCAAAGACGGTTTTCCAAAGTTGTGCATTTTCTAATCTTGTGGACTGATATTCTTGATCGAGCATTTTTGGATCAGAATAGTATATTTGAGTATGTTCAATAATTTTTTCAGAAGATACAGGTTCAATAATTTGATTAAATAAATGATCTCTTTGAACTCCCATAATAAGATTAGGGAATAATACGATATACTCTCCTTTAGAATTCCATTCAGAGCCAAGATTTTTGAAATCTTTAAATTTTTTACCAGTTGAAAAGATAGGATTATATTTATAACTAATTTGACCTGAATAATTTCCATAATTAACAATATTTTCATGGTCCTCCAGTTTAGAATAGCTATTTAAACCAGGATGAACCCAAGGTAAATGATAAGCTTCTAAGTAATTTTCTACAGCTAGTTTCCAATTACTATTTAACTCTAACTGAAAAGAAGATTCTAAATGATCTGTATGCAATTCTTGATCAAAAATTTCCCATCTTTTGATGATAGAAAAATGGACATCTTCAAATTTAGGAGCATTGCCATTAGGATTAACAAAAACTACTCCTCTCCAAATATGTGTTCTTACTTCAAATAAGCTTAATTCATTTTTATGAACACTCTCATGAAAATTAATTCCAGGTCCTCCAATATGAGGCGTAGCACAATTTTCTCCTGTTTGTTGATAGCACCAAGAGTGATAACGACATCTTATAACACCTTTTAAAACAGTGGGCTCGTCAATAAGTTTCATACCTCTGTGTCGACAGACATTTTGAAAAACTCTTACTTTATTATCCTCCTTACTTCTTATTATAAGCATGGGATTATTAAAATAAGTGACTGGAATAACTGAACCGGGTCGATCTAAATCATTTACAAAACCTATGGCAAACCAACCGCTATTAAAAATTTTCTCTTGTTCAACTTTCAAACATGCGTCTTCAGTATAGTATTCATTAGGAATTCCCTTTGCTTTTTTAATATCTAATAAAGATAGTTCTAATTGGTTTTTATGAGGAATATTATCTTTTGGAAGATCTGTTTTCATTCAATAAAATTTTGAATGATAAAGCGGAAATAATCAACTAGAAATTATCTTTAGCTAATCTCATTTTTCTGAAAACTTCAACGGGATCTTCTGAATTATATAGCTTTTGGAATACCTTATCCTCACACCGTAAAAATGGATTTAAACTTAATTCCTTTTGAAGTTCTGTTGGTAAAGTGGGCCGGGCGTCTGATACCTGCTTTTCAATCCATTTTCCATATGTGATTAAATCTTCATTTTCTGGATCAATAGATAAGGCAAAAAGAAGATTGCTATGAGTATATTCGTGTCCGCAGTAAATAAGAGTTTCTTTTGGTAATTTTTTTAATATTGAAAGAGATTGCCAAAATAATTCAGGCGTTCCTTCGAACATCCTTCCACATCCAAGGCTAAATAAAGTATCACCTGCAAATAATATTGAATAATCCTGATTAAAATAACAAATGTGTTGCATAGTATGTCCTGGTGTAGAAATTATTTTATAAGTGTTACTAAAAATAGTAATTTCTTGATTTGATTTAACTGTAATATCAACATTTGGTAATTGATCATCTAACTCATGTCCAATGACTTTAGCTTTGTATTTTTTTTTTAAATCCTCAACGGCTGCGGTATGATCATCGTGATGGTGAGTCAGTAGTATATGACTTAATGAACAATCATTGAGATCTAAAATTTTTTCACACATTTCTAAATCGGAAGGATCAACTATCGCTGCCTCTTTTGCGTGAGGAAGCTTAACTAAGTACCCGTAATTATCTGATAATTGAGGAAAAAGATAAATATTTGGTTTTTGCATAGAAATAGCATGTTAAGAAAATTAAATATAAAATACAACTATGGAAATTAGCGCATCTACTATTCATAGCTTTTATAATTCGGAACTTGGAAAAATAGTTAGGCAAGAGACGATTAACAACCTCTTAGATGCTATGGAAGGTCATCATTTAAGTAAGGTATGTGGTTTAGGTTATACCTCTCCCTATATGACTTTTCTTAAAGAATCACACCCACAATGTATTTTTCAAGAAATGTTTCCAGATTTCTTGGGAGCGATTATAAAAGATAATTTAGATTTTAAGCAAGAAGCAGTAGATGAATACTTTCTACCTATCGAGCCTTCAACCGTTGATGTTATTATACTTTCTCATATTTTAGAGTTAGTGGAAAGACCAGAGACGGTAATTGAAGAAGCCTGGAGAGTTTTAAAGCCTAATGGACTTTTAATTTCCATCATACCTAGAAGAGCAGGAGTATGGACGAGGTATGATAATAACCCATTTGGTTTTGGTAGATCTTTTTCTAAAAAACAATTAAATTACCTCCTTGGTTCTTTTTTTTATTTAGATAGTAGCTATTACTATCTATACACCCCTCCTTGGAATAACTTTTTTAATTATAGGTTATCTTCTTTTTTAGAAAAAATAGGCCCAGTCACAGTTCCTTTTTTAAGTGGCCTGAAGATGGAAGTTTCAAAAAAAATTATTTACGCCAAGCCCAATCAAAGAAAAAAGAAGTCCAGTCTTCAGAGAAATTTAGCGACTATTTAGAAATCTATGAATTATTTGCCATACATTTAATACAATTATACATTTCTTGGTTTTTTTTATGTTTATAACTTATTTAATAACATAGTTTCTTGATATTCAATTATGAGCATACTTTTTTTTAAAGTGAGATTTCCACAATGATTTATCAGGCTTTTAATTAATGCCTTAATAAGTATAATTTTTTCTTGTTTGATTTCCATTATTATTTAATCGTATCTATTTGTGTTCTTCTTTTTTCAATATCTAAATCGGGTTTCTCAGGTGGTGGGTTAGCTTTAATTGCCGTAACTGTTCTTTCTATCAATTTTGGGCCACTTAAAGCTATTTCTATACTTTTACCATTATTGCTTGTGTGTGATTTAATGGCAGGATATTTAAATAGAAAATATATTGATAAAAAGGTCATTTTAGGACTAGTTCCTTTTACTTTATTAGGAGTAATTTTAGGAACATTACTTTTTAAAATTATTGATTTGAATATGATTAGTATTTTTATTGGTTCAATATCATTGGCTTATGTTTTCTTTAATTATTTGATGACAAAGTCTATTTTAAATTCAGTACCGTTTAATGGTAGTAAATCTTTTTGGGGAACATTAAGTGGATTTACTAGCTTCTGTCTTCATTCTGGCGGACTTCCTATGCAAACTTACTTGCTGAGTCAATATAGAAAAAAAACAGAATTTGTTGCAACTTTAGTATTTAGCATGGCGATCATTAATGTCTCTAAAATTGTGCCTTATTTTTATCTTGAAATTCTGTCCTTAAAACAAATTTTGGAATATATGTTATTTTCTCCCATAGCTATTGGTGGAGTACTCTTAGGTAATTGGATGAATAAAAAGGTAAGTGATAAATCTTTCTTTTTGATAATTAATATTTTTATTGTAGTGGCTTCAATGAGATTAATTTACGACGGATTCAACGCTCTATAATCTTTCTTTAAAAAGAGAAATTAAATCATCTTCATTTTGTAATTTTTCCATTTCAACAGAACTTACTAGAACCTCATACTTGTTATTTTTTTTTTCAATACAAATCGGAAGATTATTTCTAAATTTTTCTAAATTATTAAACTCTAAATCCTCTTTATGTAAGAAAGTAAAGCTATGTATGGAGTTATTTATAAAAGTCTTCCATTTTTTTTTCATCACAATATTAAATGTAACCTTGCACAGGTTACATTTATAAGTTTCTGGTGATACATATTTGTGAATTAAATCTAAAGCACCATTCCATTTCCCACCTTTAGCGTTATAGATGAGAATAAATTCTCTTTTATTTATAAGGCTCATTAGGTAGATAAATTAAATAAAACTTCATTACAAAAGATATTTGATGGTGCTTTTGGAAACAAAAATCTTTGGTTTTTTTTTACATCATAAGTTTCATTAATGGTAAAGCCAACTTTTTTTGCTAAAATTGTAAAATCTTTAATGCTACATGGGTGAATATTTTCAGTATTAAACCATTGATCCTCATGTGATTCCCCTAATAAATTATCAAAGCTCCCTTTCACAGAAAAATTAAATACTTTTTTGTAATAATTTGAATTGTCAAAACTAATGATAATATTTTTTCCAACTTTTTTTAAAAGTTGTAATAATTTATCAGGAGCATTTACCGTTTGAATTGTTTGTGTCAGTATGCAGTAATCAAATTGATTATGAGGAAAATCTTCAAGAATTTGATTAATATCACCTTGAACAACATCAAGTCCATTTTCTAAACAAGTAACAACTTTTTCTTGATTTATTTCCACGCCCTGTGTTTGTACATCATCTTTAACGTTAAGAAGAGATAGCAGTTCACCCGAAGAGCAACCGATATCAAGCACTTTTGATCCACTTGGTATAATGTCTAATATTATTTTATAATCGTTTCTCATTTATGATTTTATTCCTTTTAAAAAACCAGTTGTGATTTTAAATAACTGAGGTTCATCTAATAAAAAACTATCATGTCCTCTATCTGATACGACCTCGGCTGAACTAACTAAAGATCCTATGGAATTTAATAATGATACTATTCCCCGAGATTCTTTAGTGGGAAAAAGCCAGTCACTTGTAAAAGATACTACCAAAAATCTTATTTTATTTGAAATGATGGATTTCTTATTTTTAATCATTTGTTCTGATACATCAAAATAATCCATAGCCCTAGTCATGTATAAGTAACTATTGGCATCAAATCGATCCACAAAACTTTTACCTTGATATCTTAAATAGCTTTCAACTTGAAAATCAATATCAAATCCAAAAGATAGATCTTTTTTTTCTTGAAGATTACGTCCAAATTTTTTTTGAAAAGCAGCATCAGAGAGGTAGGTTATGTGCGCAATCATTCTAGCAACAGAAAGTCCATTTTCTGGTTTCGTATCTTCACTTAGGTAATTACCTTTTTTCCAATTGGGATCCAACATAATTGATTGTCTGCCAGCTTCATCAAAAGCAATATTTTGAGCTGAATGTTTAAGAGCGCCCGCAATCGATATTATAGACCTTAATGATTCTGGATAACTAGCTGCCCATTGAAGTACTTGCATTGAGCCCATAGACCCACCAATTACAGAAAGTAATTTTTCTATTTTTAATTCATCAATTAAGATTTTTTGAACCTTAACCATATCTTGTATTGTGATAGTAGGAAAATCGATTCCGTAAATTTTGTTAGTTTTAGGGTTTATCTCATTAGGTCCTGTAGTACCGACACAACCACCAAGGACATTAGAACATATAACAAAATACTTTTCCGTATCAACCGTTTTACCTGGGCCAATCATTAAATCCCACCATCCCTTTTTTTTTGTAATAGGATTTTTTTCAGCTGGAAATTGATCGCCAGTTAATGCATGACAAACTAAAATAGCATTACTTTTATCTGAATTTAATTTACCATAAGTTTGATAAGCTATTTCAACTTTATCTAAAGATTTACCGCTATCTAAAATCAATTCTTCATCACATTTTAATATAAAACCAGGATATTTAATATTTTGTATAATTTCTCTCATGATCAAATTTTTAACCAAAAATTACATTAATAGGGTGAGGAATTTAGCGCTTTAGCTGTTTATCACCCGCAAGCTGTAATCAAATCGGTGTTATTTGGATAATCGCGAAATTCAAAATTTTGTCAATAGATAATTAGTGATATTTAATGCTAATTAGTTTAATTATTGATAAATAAGCAATTCAAATGTTAAAAAAAAATAACTCATATAAGGGTGGATCAGAAGAATTTAGGGGTTTTATTCGTCTTTCTTCAAATGAAAATAGTTACGGTCCAGCAAATTCTGTTATCAGCCAAATAAAAAAAAATGCAGGATTTTCAAATATTTATCCTGAAATTAATAGTCAATCACTTATTAAAAAAATATCTATCAATAATAATATAAAGAAAGAAAATATCATAGTAGGAGCCGGATCTGACGAAATACTACAGATGATTTTTCATGCTTTAACGACTCCTGGTGATTATGTAATGTATTCAAAATATTCATTTGCAATGTATAAAATTTTTGCAAAAGCATTTAAGTGTAAGAGTATTATTTATAATGATAGTCAGTTTCAATTTTCATTAGATGAATTTAAGAAACAATACTCTTCTAAAGTAAAAATAATTTTTATAGCAAATCCTAATAATCCCACAGGAACAATTTTTTATAAAAAAGAACTATTAAATTTCATTAAATCAATTAACAAAAAAACAATTCTAGTATTAGATTCTGCTTATAGTGAATATGTTCTAGATGGTAATTATTCAGATGGTCTAGATTTTGTTAAAAAATTTAACAATGTTATTGTCACTAAATCATTTTCAAAAATTTATTCGTTAGGGGGTTTAAGAGTTGGCTGGGGTTATAGTCATTCCAATATAATTAAAAAATTATATCAAGTAAAAAAACCATTTAACGTTAATAGACTAGCTGCTGTTGCCGCAATTGAATCTTTAAAAAATTCAAATTGGCTAAAAAAAAATGTTGAATTAAATCAAAATAATAAAAAATTTTTAGTTCATAATATGAAAAATAAAAAATTTGAAATCATAGACACTTTGGCAAATTTTGTTTTACTTAAGTGTAAATCTGAAAATATAGCAAATTTATTATCTTTATTTGCTATGAAAAATAAAATTACAATTAGACCGTTAACCTCTTATGGATTAAAATCTTATATAAGAATGACCATTGGGACTGCTAGTGAAATGAAAAATGTAGTGAAAGTTTTTAATAAATTTTAATGTTTAAAAATCTTCTCATTATTGGTTTTGGTCTTATTGGGTCTTCCATTGTCAGAGGAGCTCAACAAGCTAAATTAACCCAAAAATTTTCCGTGTTTGATACAGATAAATCAGTAAAAAAAAGGATTTTATCTTCTGACTTTAAAGATGTTGAGCATTTTTCATCCTTAAAAATTGCAATAGAAAATGCAGACTTAATTATTATTTGTACACCTGTACTAGAGTATGAAAAAATTTTTAAATCTATTGATAAATATGGAAAATCTGGACTTATAGTTACTGACGTAGGTTCAACTAAATCTAATATTGTCGATCTCTATAATAATAAATTTAAAAATAAGTTCTCTTTTGTTCCTTCACATCCAATTGCTGGCACGGAAAAGTCTGGATTAGAGAACGGTTTTGCTAAACTTTTTCATAATAGATATAATATTATTTGTCCTACAAATCATAAAAAAACAAAAGATGTACTTGTGATAAAGAAATTTTGGGAAGGCTTGGGTATGCAGGTTGATATTTTGTCTGCTAAAGAACACGATAAAATTTTAGGTTTAACCTCTCATCTTCCGCATTTAATTGCGTATTCATTAGTAAGAACAGCAATGAAAAAAGAAAAAACAATGAAATCTAATATTATTAAATATTCTGCTGGTGGGTTCAGAGATTTTACTAGAATTACTGAGAATAATCCTAATATGTGGAGGGATACATTTATAGCTAATGAAAAGATTATTAACGAGCTCTCTCAATTATTTATATCTGAGATTAAAAAATTTGGTTTAGAAATTAAACAAAAAAAATTATCTAAGCTTCACTCTAAATTAGATCAAACAAGAAAAGTTAGAAGAGGCATTATAAAAGCTAAGATGGCCGGAAAATTTATTCCTAATGATTAAGACTATTAATTTCAATTTTTAATTTTTTAAGAAATTCTTCTTTAGATAATCCTGGTTGAATAGGTTCTTTGAACTCAATTGTTATTTTCCCAGATTGCATTTGATTATTTTTAGGCCAATATTTACCTGAATTGATAGCAATAGGTATTACTGGCTTATTAGAGTTTTTGTATATTGAATATATTCCTGGTTTTAAATCAGGTTGATCACCATATGTAGTTCTAGTCCCCTCTGGAAAAATAACGACTGGCCTAAATTTACTTAATCTTTTGGTCTCTTCATTAACATGTTTGATGCTTTTAATACCCTGACTACGGTCAATAGCAATCATTTCTAATTTTTTTAAATATTGTCCAAATAAAGGTATATTTAATAATTCTTTTTTTAAAATATAGGCAGGATTATAAAATAAACTATTAAAGTAAATAGTTTCAAAGATAGACTGGTGTTTAGATGCATACAAATATCCTTCGTCGA
>CAWUWX010000005.1:0-36958 GCA_963926395.1 uncultured Alphaproteobacteria bacterium | reverse complement strand
AGTGCATGTAATGACCCAAGTTCTAATGACTCACTTGAGGAATACTGATATAACTCAGTCGCCAAAGTATTAAAATTAAAAGGCCTTAGAAGTAGTGTGATAGGGAGTTCTTTCATAGTATCGACCATGACTAGAAATATTCCAGCAATTACACTTATTTTAATTTGAGGTAAAATTATTCTGAAATATGTTGTGGAATATCTTCTACCCATCATTCTAGAAGCATCATCAATAGATTTAGAAATTTTTTCTAAGCCTGAATCGATACTATTATTAGATAAAGAAATAAGTCTAATGCTCAAAGCTAAAACTAATCCAATTATAGAAGAGCTAATTAATAAATTATTTAAAAAAAGTAAATCCAATAATTTATCAATACTAATGATAAAATAAATTACCCCAAGAGCTACCACTACTCCCGGGATTGCATAACCGATATTGATTATTTTTTTTAAATATATAAAAATTTTATTTTTCGAGAACCTTCCAGAAAAATTTATTAAAACTGATAAAAATGCACATATTATTGCAACAGTAAAACCAATTACTAATGTATTGAATAAACTCTGGAAAAAATTTCCATAATTAATTTTTGATAAATTATGTAAGTATAAATATAAAGTAAATAATATAGGTATAAAGTACCCCAAGATAATAGGAATTAAACCAATATAAAAAGCTAAATAGCCTTTTACTTTTGAAAGCTTATATCTTTTCCAATTAAGAAATTCATAATTGGAGTTATGAAAGTTCTTCTTACCTCTAATTTTTTGTTCAATAATATATAAAATTAACATCATTAAAATAACAACAAGCGATAAAAAATAAGCTGCATTTAAATTATTCAAGATAGAAATATAATTATAAATACCTATAGATAACGTGCTCAAACCAAAAAAAGAAGCAACACCAAAATCATTTATAGTTTCCATCAAAGCCAATGAAAGACCAGCTATGATGCCCGGAGCAGACATAGGGATACCTATCTTAAAAAAGCACTCAAGAGGTGTCTTACCTATTGTTCTTCCTGCCTCTATATATCTCGCGGATAGATTGATGATTGATATTCTGGTTAAAAGATAGACGTATGGGAATAACGATAATGCTAAAATAACAGAACCAAAGAATGAGTTCCTTATAGATATACCGATAAATTCTATACCTATCGATTTAAGCAGTATAGGCAGAAAGCCTGATGGCTCTAATATTTCAGCATAAGTATATGCAGAAATATATCCCGGCACAGCTAATGGAAGGATTGCAATTATTTGTAAAAATTTTCTCCCTTTAAATTCTGTCATTGTAGTGAGCCAAGCTAAAGGAATGCTGATAATCAGTACAAGAAATGCCACTAATATAATGATAGTGAAGGAACCAAAAAAATATCTTGCTACATAAATATCATCTTTAATTATAAATATTGAGAATAATCCTTTTGAAAAAATCATAACCACAGGTGTTAAAAAAACCAGTGCTATAAAAAAATTTATTAAATATTTTATATTTAAATACTTCATATTATTATTAAAATTATACAAGCTACTAATGCCAATGCCATGACTCTATTAAATACAATAATTTTCTTATGGTCATTAGTAAATTTCTGAAAGTAATGTCCGATTAAAGCCCATGTTATCCCACTTGATAGAGTTGAAAATACAAAACATAAAAAAATTATAATAAATTCTACCTGATATGAAAATTGACCTTCAAGAAAAAGAGACGAGGCAGAAACCGAAACCATAACCCCTTTAGGGTTAATTATTTGAAAAAAATATATTTGAATAAAACTTAGTGGTTTGAAATCACCTGAATCAGAAAAGTTTTTAGAAGTAAATATTTTATAAGAAAGATAAAGTAAAAAAATGGATGATAGAATTTTTATGATCCAGTATAAGCTAGGATAAATTAAAAAAATTTTTCCAAGGCCAAACAGACATATAGTTAGGACTGATAGGTATCCAAAAAAAACTCCAAAAATCTGAGGTATTGTATTGCTAAAACCATATTTTACAGCAGTAGTAGATAGTATAATATTATTGGGACCAGGAGTGAATGCGGTCACGTTAGCAAATATAAACACAGGTAATGCGAAATAAAAATAATCCAAAGCACTGAGATATTAGACTTATTTGAGAAGAATAAAATAGTAGTTACAAAGCGTCTTAACCATGGAATAAATAGTATTTGTCATTATAAATATATATAAAGCAATATGAGAAAATTAAGGCGCTGTGGCGGAATGGTAGACGCGCCGGACTCAAAATCCGGTGAAGGCAACTTTGTGAGAGTTCGAGTCTCTCCAGCGCTACCAAATAGTAATAAAAATGGATAAAAAAGAATTTATTAAAACTGTTTCTAAATTTATAACTGGAATTACAATTGTAACTTTAGGAGATAGTAAAAAAGGATTCTATGGCTGTACGATGAATTCATTTACAAGTCTTTCTCTCAATCCACCACAAATTTTATTTTGTGTTGATAACCGCAATAGTTTTATCAAAGAATTTAAAAGGAATACCTTAGTCAATATTAATATCTTATCAGACAAGCAAAAAGATCTATCGAATAAATTTGCTTCTAGCCCTGAATTAAGATGGAAGGATACAAAATTTAAAGTTTCAAAAAATGATGTACCTTTTTTTCAGGATTCATTAGTTGTTATCGAGACTGTAATTGATAAAAAAATATTTTCTGGAGATCATTTAATTATAATTTGTGGATTGAGAAAAATAATTCATTTAAAAAAAGGAAATCCCTTAGTTTATTTTGAAGGTAAATACCTGAGTCTCTAAAGGGCATGCAATATATTCATTCTAATGTTCAAGATTTGCATATTACTAAACCATTAGGGATTACAATTGGTAATTTTGATGGATTGCATTTAGGCCATCAAAAATTGTTATCAAACCTAATTGAATTTTCGAATAAGCTTAATTTTTCTTCATGTTTGATAAGTTTTAACCCTCATCCAATTGCATATTTTAAAAAAGATAAAAATTTTCTAATTGATTTAGAGCAAACTAAAATTGAACTTTTAGAAAAAATGGGATTAGATTTTTATGTGTCCATTATTTTTGAAGAACAAATATCAAATTTTACAAATGAGAAATTTGAAAGTAGAGTTTTATTGAGTTGTTTAAATACCAAACTCATTTTATCAGGCCTAGATTTTAGATATGGCAAAAATAGATCTGGCAATATCTCAACTCTAAAAAAATTCTCCTTAAAAAATGATATTGACTTTAATACAGAGGAAGAAGTAATAGCGGAAAATTTTCCTAATAAAATATCGTCTACTACTATTAGAAATTTAATTAGAGAGGGCAATGTTAAATTAGCTAATAAAATGCTTGGAAGAAAATTCGAGATAATAGGTACAGTAATTAAAGGAGATCAAAGAGGGAGAACCATTGGTGTTCCAACAGCTAATCTTCAATACAATGATCTTCAGGTTGAATTAAGTAAAGGCGTCTATTCTGTATGGGTTATTGTAAATAATGAAATCTATAGGGGCATAGCTAATTATGGAATTAGACCAACTTTTAATCAAGATATACCTTTAGTTGAAGTCCACATATTTGATTTTAATGAGGAAATATATGATATGAAAATTAAAGTTCAATTTCAGGAAAAGATTAGAGAAGAAATTAAATTTGAAGGCATAGAAGAGTTGTTAAAACAAATAAAAAAAGATATTTCTATGGCTAGAGAGATTTTAAAAAATGGAAATTAAAGATTCTATACTTCTGCCTAAAACAGAATTTTCTATGAAGGCAAACCTTCCTGAGAAAGAGCCAAAAATACTAGATAAATGGTATAAAGATAATCTTTATGGCGAACTCAGAAGTCAGTCCAAAGACAAAGAAAAATTTATTCTTCACGATGGACCTCCTTATGCTAATGGGCATCTCCATATGGGACATGCTTTAAATAAAATTCTTAAAGATGTTATTATTAAATATCAACAAATTTCAAATAAAAATTCTATATATGTTCCTGGGTGGGATTGTCATGGGTTGCCTATTGAATGGAAAATTGAAGAACAAT
This sequence comes from uncultured Alphaproteobacteria bacterium, assembly GCA_963926395.1. GTDB lineage: Bacteria > Pseudomonadota > Alphaproteobacteria > HIMB59 > HIMB59 > HIMB59. The sequence continues at coordinate 32,908 of CAWUWX010000005.1, read as the reverse complement.
ATAGGTCTAAAAAACTAAATAAAGATGATGTGCCTATTTTAGAATTTAGAAATGAATGTAGAGAATTTGCTAAAGGCTGGATAGATATCCAGAGGGAAGAATTTAAAAGATTAGGCGTTATTGGAGATTGGGATAATCCTTATACAACAATGAATTTTAAATCTGAGGCTCAGATTGTTAGAGAGCTTGGCAAGTTTTTAGAAAATGGCGGATTATATAAGGGTCATAGACCAGTATTATGGTCTGTTGTTGAAAAGACGGCTTTAGCAGACGCTGAAGTTGAATATCATGAACATAAGTCGACTACAATTTACGCAAAATTTCCTATAGCAAATACTGATATTGAAAAAATAAAAGATCATTCCATTGTCATTTGGACAACAACCCCATGGACAATACCGGGCAATAGGGCTTTAGCTGTTCATGAAGATATCAAATATGCATCACTAAATATTCATCATAAAAATCTTGATGAAAATATTTTAATTGCAGAAGATCTGATTGAAATTTTTTTAAAAGAAAATGAAATTTCAAAATCAAATTTAAATTTTTTGATTACTGGAAAAGAACTACTTAAAACAAATTGTTACCATACTTTATATAAATCTGGTTATGATTTCATAGTGCCAGTACTTCATGGTGATTTCGTAACAACTGACCAGGGTACAGGTATTGTTCATATTTGCCCGGTCCATGGCATGGACGATTTTATCCTAAGTAAGAAACATGATTTAGAATTGCCGATGACTATTGATGAAGCGGGTATTTACTATGAACATATTCCAGTTTTTGCAGGCAAACATATATTTAAAGTTGATCCTGAGGTATGTGATGAGATTGCAAAGTGTGATAATTTAATTTCAAGGGGAGTTCTTCTTCACAGTTATCCTCACTCTTGGAGGTCAAAGGCACCTCTAGTTTATAAAAATACATCCCAATGGTTCATTTCCATGGACACTAATGATTTGAGAAAAAAAGCATTAAAGGCAATAGACGATACAAATTTTTTTCCTCAGCAAGGACAGAATAGGTTAAGAACCATGATAGCAGATCGACCCGATTGGTGTGTATCTAGACAAAGAGTATGGGGAGTTCCTCTGCCAATTTTTGTTAATAAAAAATCAGGTGAACCATTAAGAGACCCAATTATTATTGAAAGAATTGCAAAAATTTATGAATTAGAAGGTGGCGATGCTTGGTTTAATTCTAAACCGTCTCGATTTTTGAGCCCCGAATATAATGAAGTAGATTTTGAACAAGTGAAAGATGTTGTAGAAGTCTGGTTTGACAGCGGATCTACCCATGCATATGTATTGGAAGACAGAGATGATCTGGAATCGCCTGCAACAATGTATCTAGAAGGCTCCGATCAATTTAGAGGATTCTTCCATTCCTCTTTACTTGAATCTTGTGGAACGAGAGGGAGAGCTCCTTTTAAAACAGTTCTCTCGCATGGTTTTGTAGTTGATGGCAAAGGTAGAAAAATGTCTAAATCAATTGGAAATGTCATTTCTCCTGATGAAATTATAAATAAATACGGAGCTGATATTTTAAGAATTTGGGTTATTGCTTCTGACTATTCAGAAGATATTAGACTAGATAATACAATTCTTAATTATCAAATCGACTCTTATAGAAAGGTTAGAAATACATTCAGGTTTCTTCTAGGAAATTTAAATAATTTTGATATTGACCAAATAGTTGAAGTTTCTGAAATGCCGGAACTAGAAAGATATATGTTTTCTCGATTATCTAAAATGCATTCAGAGTTAAAAAATTGCATGTTGGTGCACGATTATCATTCTATTTATGTAAAGTTATTAAATTTTTGCACTTTAGAGCTATCTGCTTTTTATTTTGATATCAGGAAAGATAGCTTGTATTGTGATCCTCAAGGCAGTTTAAAAAGAAAATCTGCAGTTACATGTCTTCATTTTATATTTGAATTTTTAGCAAAATGGTTTTCACCAATTTTATCTTTTACAACTGAAGAGGCTTGGGAACTTAGGCTCTATAACAATAACAAAAGTATCCATTTGCAAACCTTCAATGAGGATGATTATGCTTATTATGATGAAAAATTAGAAAAAAAATGGATTGATATAAGGGAAATTAGAAAAGCTGTGACTTCAGCATTAGAAATAAAAAGAAATGAAAAGCTCATTGGCTCAAGCCTTCAGGCGCAAGTCGTTATTTTTTTAGAATCAGAAATATTAAATAATGTTAAAAATATCGATCTTTCAGAATTAAGTATCGTCAGTAATTTTAAAATTAAAGAAATGGATGAAAAAAATTCTTCAGCGCTATCATTTGATGACCCTAGGGTATTTGTTGATGTTGAAATTGCCCCTGGATTAAAATGTCAAAGATGTTGGACAGTTAAAGAAGAAGTAAGAAACAATAGCCTTCAAATGTGCGATAGATGTGATAATGTTTGGAAATCAGTCAGTAAATAAAAATTTTCATTTAGTTAAAATTTTATTAGTTTTACTTTTAATTTTTTTAGATCAAATAACAAAATTTTACATAGAGGGTAACTTCACTTTATATGAATCTCTCTTTATCAACAACTTTTTCAGTATAACATTTGTTGTAAATTATGGGTTTGCTTTTGGTTTTTTAAATAATCCGGATTCAAATCAAATTATAATAACTTTATTACTCTCTATAATAATTTTGTATATTTCCTCTCTCATGTTTACCAATAAAGATAAAATTATTAGTTTAAGTTTTATGGCAATAACAGCTGGAGCAGTGGGTAATGTTATTGATAGGGTTTTAAGAGGCTATGTTGTTGATTTTTTAGATTTTAATATCTTCAACTATCATTGGCCCGCTTTTAATTTAGCTGATAGTTACATTTCTATTGGCTTTATAATGATTATGATTAGTATTGTGTTAGGAAAAAAAATCTAATGGGAAAATTAATTTTAATTATAGGTTTAGTCATATTGGTTACAGGCTGCCAAAGAGGAAAACTAAACGAATTATCTGTAGATTTTAATAAAAGTCTGATTATACCGCCCATATATGATTTACCTGCTCCTGGCTCTGATAACTTAGAAGATGAAAATACTCTCAATACTTTAGTGATAGGATCAAATAACCAAACTTCTTCAAATGAAGATTTGGTTAGTGGTATACTTTCTAAAACTACTACTTCGGATACAAATATTAATATAAGAGATCAAATTGATTATGATATGGGATATAAGAGTGAAGAAGGCTTCTTCTCATGGCTATTAAAAGGTAAAAGTATGAGAGAGAAAAATAAAAAATCATCAGATACTGTCGATGCCTTTAAAGAAAAATCAGATCAAAATACTGATTAAAAATGAAATTATCTGTTAGTAATAATTTAAATATAAATTCTTCTATTTTAATAAATTTTAAAAATAAAGATTTTTTTTTTAACGAATTTGAAAAAAATCATTTTTTTCTCCCTTTTTTAGATAAGAACTACTATAAAAAATATAATTTCAAAAAATTAGTTCATAAAAAAAATAGAGTACATGTTTTTGGAATGGGCGGATCTTCATTAAGTTCTAAGTTGCTCATTCAGTTTCTTAATCCTAAAGAACTAGATTCAAAAATCTTTATATATGATAATCCGTATGACGAGTTGATAGAAAAAAATCTAACTAATCACAGCATAACAAGTCATGATAAGTTCATTTTTATTTCAAAATCAGGTAAAACTGCCGAAACAAAATATTTCTTAAATTATGTAGAAAAATATTTAATAAAAATTAAAAATAAAGATTTTCAAAATAATTTTTTATTTATTACTAAAAATACCGATAACTATTTAAGAAATTATGGAGTAAAAAATAATATAATTTGCATAGATCATGATCCAGATATAGGTGGAAGATTTAGCATTTTTTCCGCTACTGGCTATCTTCCTTTATTGTTAATAGGATATTCTCTTCCAAAATTAGTTAAAGGTGCTCTTGACGCTTTTAATGATATAAAGAAAGAAAAATCAAAAATTGGTAAATTTTTACTAGATTTTTATTTATCTCAGAGAAATAATAAATCAAATATGCTAATTGGTTTTTCTTATAATCAAAAATTAACCGCGATAAATGAATGGTATAGGCAAATTTTTGCGGAAAGCTTAGGTAAACATAATAAGTCTATTACTTATATTTCATCTTTAGGTCCTATTGATCAGCACAGCCAATTTCAATTATATATAGATGGACCGAAAGATAAAAGCTATATTTTTTTTGATTTAATTAGCAAGGATAAAACTATTCTAAAAAAATTATTTAATGGCGCTATTAAAACCCTCAAAGAAAAAGGTAATTTAGTTAGCTCTATATCAATTACCAATAATTATAAAAGTTATAATAAGTTAATTATTCTGTTAATTTTTGATATTTTTTTAAGATCTAAAATTGAAAATGTTAACTTTTTAGATCAACCTGCTGTAGAAATTTTAAAAAAGAATACAAAAATTTAATAAATGGATAAATTAATTTTATTTTTTAAGGCTAAATCTTTTTTTCATTTATTTATTATTTTTATTATTTTTGGAATTAGTGGTAGCTTATCAGTGTTTATTTCTGGACCTTTAATAAATTATTTAAATATTGAATCTCTTATTCCTTACTACCCTCTATACTTAATAATTAGAATACTGATCATTTTTCCTATCTATCAGTTTGTTTTAATTGTAATTGGTACATTATTTGGACAATATAAATATTTTTTAGAATTTGAAAAAAAAATTTTTAAACGCTTAAAAATTTTTTAAGGTTTATTGATTCATAAAATCCAATAGACTTATTTTTATAACTTTTTAGATGAATAGAATCTACTTCCTTGAAAATTTTATAATTAGTTTCAGATATAATGATCGCATTGTCTTTAATTTTATCAATATGATTTAATATAATTGTCTCCAGTTTCATTTCATAAGGAGGGTCGTAGTAAATAATATCGAAATCATTCCATGGTATTTCGTTAGTTGAATTGATTAAGTCTGCATTACTAAAATCATAACTTAAATCTTTATTTTTATTTAAAAACGCTGATATGATATGTATCTGCTCATTATCAATATCGTTAAAATGGCAATGTTTAAAACCTCTTGAGAGTGCTTCGATCCCAATCGATCCTGATCCGCAATATATATCCGCAAAAACACTATCCTTAGGTAATTTATTTATAGATGGATTATGCATTATGATATTAAAAATATCTTCTCTAATTCTTGATAATGTCGGCCTAAAATTTACTTTTTTTTTAATTTCAATATTTTTTCCCTTTAGATTTCCAGATATTACTCTCATTAGATTATAATTTCTTTGTATCCGCCTATAGGTATTCCTTTTAAGTGATATTGACCAAAATTAATCCGTTTTAAACTGTCAACTCTTAAATTAAATATCTCGCATATTTTTCTAATCTCTCTATTTTTACCTTCGTGTAATTCAAAAATTAAAGTATTTGTGTTTTTATTTTGAGAAAGTAGTTTTATATTTGGTTTTTTATAAACAAGCTCTCCATAAATCTTTTGATTCATTGAGTTAATTTTTTTAGCATCAATATTACCAACAACTTTGACTACATATCTTCTTGTTATGTTATTTTGTGGATTTTCTAATTCTCTTTTATATTTTTTATTATTAGTAAGTATCAGTAAGCCTTCTGTATTATAATCTAGTCTTCCAATATAATGAAATTCATGAAATTTTTTGGGTAAATAATAATATATTGTTTTTCTTTCTTTCTCGTCATTTTGAGTTGTAATACAACCTTTAGGCTTATTGAAAATTAATAATTTTATTTTAGATTTACTAATATCTTTTTTGATTGATATGAATTGTGTCTCAAGTACTTTTATAAAGGGTCTTTTTTCTTCAATTTCATTTATAAATATTTGTCCTTCTTTAATAATTTCTTCCGCTCTTTTACGAGAGATTTTAAATTCTTCAGATACTTTTTTACTTAATGTTATGTGAGGCATGTTTTATAAAGTCTTTTATTATAGTTTCATCTAATTTGGTAATTAAAAATTCCGGATGCCATTGAATGCCTATACAGTAGGGGTGTACTTTGTGACTAAATGCTTCAATTATTCCATCTGGCGATATAGCATTAATTTCTAAATTTTTCCCAATACAATCAACTGCTTGATGATGGGCGCTATTAACTTTATTTAATCTTTTTTTATAAATACTATTTAAATATGTTCCTCTTATTATTTCTATTTCATGCCCTGTTTCATTTCTAGGATTAGGTTGTTCATGTTTAATTTTACTTTTTATATCTTGAATAAGTGTACCCCCGTCAAAAACATTTATAAGTTGTGCCCCACCACATATCCCTATTATAGGCTTATTTAATTTATAAAATTTTTTTAGTAAATTGATTTCGTAATGAGTTCTTTCTGATTTTAGTTTAATTTTAGTTGACTTGATTTTTTGGCCAAAATACTTAGGGTCGATGTCAAAATTACCACCTGTGATAACTAGCCCATCTATGAGATTTAGATCAATATTATTCTTACTAATAGGCAAAATAATACAGCTAGCTCCATATTTTTCACATGATTTTATATAATTCTCTCTTATTGCAAACCAAGGGTATTTTGAATAACTTTGATTTTTATTTTCATAGTCTGTTGTTATTCCAATAATTGGTTTATTATATTTATTCATTGGATATTAGATTAACAGAATTTTTTAAAATTGTATCGCAACAATGCGAATTAGCTATTACAGAAAATGAGATACCTATTGCAGCATTAGTTTATGATCCAATAGATTTTAAAATCATAGCATATGACCATAATAGAGAACTCTCTTCTTATGACCCAACCGCTCATGCTGAAATATTAGCTATTAGAAAGTCATGTAATATTTTAAAACAAAAGCGGCTAGATGGTTATTGTATGATAGTGAGTGTTGCTCCCTGTTTCCTATGTTTGGAGGCTATTAAATCAGCTAGAATAAAAGAAATTCATTATTTTTATCCTAATGATAATCCAGAAAGAAAAAATATCAGCAAAACTATAATGATTAAACATGAGTGGGAAGGTGAAAATTTACTAAAAAAATTCTTTAAAGAAAAAAGATTAAAGTAATAATCCTATATCGGGCCTATAATATTTTTCTTTCCAATTAATTTTTTCAGCTACCTCGTAAACTTTATTTCTGCAATTTAATAAATTATCTCCTGATACCACTATCGATAAAACTCTTCCTCCATTTGTTTTAACCAATCCTTTGTCATAATATGTGGCTGCATGAAAGATAAATAAATCTTCTTCTTTATCAAATTCTTCTAAATTATTTATTATTGTATCTTTGGGGTAATCATCAGGATAGCCTTTGGTTGCTAAAATTAAGCAAATAGATTTTTTAATATCGCTAAATTTGATTTCTGAATATGCAAGATTATTTGTAGCTACTGAATGAGCTGCTGATAAAAAATCCGACTTAAGTCTCATTGAAATACTTTGAATCTCAGGATCTCCAAATCTTGTATTATATTCCAGAAGTTTTGGTTCTCCGGTTATTTTATCCACCATGATACCTAAAAATAATACACCTTTAAATTCAAGTAATTCTTCTTGAATGCCGCGTATGCTTTTATTTACAATATTGTCTATTATTTTTTTTTCTAATGATTCATTTAAGATGGGGGCAGGGCTGACAGTTCCCATACCTCCAGTATTAGGTCCAGTATCTCCTTCTCCTATTCTTTTGTAATCTTGAGCTGAACTGAAAGTTTGGTAACTTTTATCATCTAGTAAAATAAAATAACTTAATTCTTTTCCTTCTAAGTACTCTTCAATAATTATTTTATTATTATTTGAAAATATTTGATTTATAAATATTTTTCTACACGCATCTTTTGCTTCTTCACTATTTTCACAAACAAAAACACCTTTCCCCGCTGCTAATCCATCGTATTTAACAACTATTTTCCCAGGTCTTGAATTAATAAAAGCTATTGAGTCATCAAGATTATCAAATGTTTCAGAGTAAGCTGTCGCTATATCGTATTTTTTACAAAATGTTTTCATGAAATCTTTTGAGGTTTCTAGCTGAGCCCCAAGTTTACCTGGACCAAAAACTGCTATCTTTTGCTTCCTTAGATCGTCCGCTAGACCTTCTGCAAGATACTTTTCAGGACCGATGATAACCAAATCGGGTTTATTTTTTTTACAATAAATTAATATTTCTTCAGAAGTATTGAGATTGATGCAATTAGCTATTTTTCCAATTCCATAGTTGCCAGGAATGCAAATTAAACTATCACATAGGTCAGATTTATTAATTAGCCTACATATTGCATGTTCTCTTGCTCCCGAGCCAATAACGAATACAATCATTAAAAATAAATATACATTAAAAATGAAAAATATTCCTGAATATACTGTCACGCAACTAAATCTAGATATTAAAAATGTCTTAGAAAAATCATTTGAATACGTCAGTGTGATAGGAGAGTGTGGTCCTATAACAATTCCTAAATCTGGTCACGCTTATTTTTCAATAAAGGAGAATGACGAAGTACTTTCTTGTATCTGCTGGAAAGGAAATCTTGAAAGATTAGATATTAAAATCGAAGAAGGTGTTGAATATAATTTCTTTGGTAGAATTACTTCTTTTGCAAAGTTTGGTAGGTCTGGATATCAACTTATTATTGATCAAATAGAATTTAGCGGAGAGGGGTCAATTTTAAAGTTAATTGAAGATAGGAGAAAATATTTTGATAAACTTGGATATTTTGATCCTAAGGTAAAAATGCCAATACCAAAATATCCAGGATGTATTGCTGTTATAACTTCCCCAACAGGAGCTGTTATTAGAGATATTATACAAAGAGTAACTTCTAGATACCCACTAACAAAATTACTTATATGTCCTATTACGGTTCAAGGAAAAAGTTCACATATAGAAATTATTGAATATCTGAATTTATTATCTGATCAAAAATTCATTCAAAAACCTTCATTAGTAATATTTGCTAGGGGTGGTGGTAGTTTAGAGGAAATGATGCCATTCAATGAGCCAGAATTGATTGAAAATGTTTTTAAATTTAAGATTCCAAGTATTTCTGCAATTGGTCATGAAACAGATTTTACTTTATTGGATTATGTTGCTGATTTGAGGGCACCTACACCAAGTGCCGCAGCGGAAATGGCAACACCAGATCAAAACCAAATTTATGAAAATCTAGAAAGAAAACATTCTCATTTTAATAAATCTATAAAAATCATTATTAAAAATTACACCCATAGGACTAAGTCTTTTAAAGACAGCATCAATGTTTCCATTCAAAAAATTTTTATGTGGCAAGAAAAAGTAAGTAAATTAATTAATAGTCAGATTAATAACTATCAAAATGTTATTAATGTAAAAAAAGAAAAAATACAAACTCCATTTAATTCTATAAATCAAAATAATCCTTATTATAAAATTAAGGAAAAAACTAATTACTTGAATAATTACGCTTCATCTTTAAATAAAATAATTTTATCTAATTTTGATCAGTATCTAAAAAGAATTTCTTTTCAAGAGAGAATTATTAAAAATTCTTCAATGGAAAAAAATCTTAGCAAGGGCTATTCTCTTATATTGAATAATAAAAAATTAGTTAAAAATAGAAATGAATTAAAAAACCTCAAAACTTTTACTATTAAATTTAAAGACGGTGATATGGAAATAGAGAAGAAATGATTGTTACCACCTTTTATGCGCCCACAACCATTGACTTGGATCTTCAATAATCCATTTCTCAATATGTTCGCTATATATTTGTTGAGTTAGTTCAACTTCAGTTTTATTCTTAAATTCATTATATAAAATGGGTTTATCTATAATAATCTCAAAATTATCATTTGTGATCCTTTTTGATCTAATTGGACAAATGGTAGTTTGATATTTTAAAGCTAAAGCTGCAAATCCAGTATTTGTATTTGCTGGATTATTAAAAAAACTAATTTTGCTCCCACTATTATCTTTCTGATCAACTAGGATAGCCAAGCACTCATTATTTTTTAATGCTTTAATCATATGTTTAGCACTTTCTTTACCTTTTTTATAGAAATATGCCCCAGGTTTTTTTCTTATTTTTTGAATTTCATTATTAATTAGTTTGTTATTTGCCTGCCTATAGACAGAGTGTAACTTAAACCCATAATCCAATAAAAAATTCCTGGTTATTTCCCAATTTCCATAATGTGCCGATACAAAAAGATAAGATTTTTTTTTATTTATAATTTCTTTTAAATATTCATCATTAATTACTGTTAGTTTATTTTTATTAAATTTATTTAAATTGATAAATTCAAAAAAAGTTTTTCCTGTTTGTTCAAGATTTCTTATTGCAAAAGATTTAATTTTTTCTTCATCTTTATATATTACTTGCATATTTGATTTAATAATTTGATGATATCTAGTTACAGGACCTATTTTCTTAAACAGGTAACCTCCTAAAAGAGATGTATTATTAAATCCTATAAAGTTGAGTAATATTTTTACTAATTTAAATGATAAAAATAGCAATAAATCTATAAAGAATTTAATCAATATTTTTTTGAATCTCTTTAATGAGATCTGCTTCATTATTTACTATAATTTGACCTTTGATAAAATTAATTGATTTTTTAAAATCATTTGGAATTCTAATATGATCTTTTTCGGTTGTTATTAAATGAGCATCTAGACTATTGGCCTCTTCTAATAAGCTATAAATATCTTCTAATGAGTATTGATGATGGTCTGGGTAATCAATTGTTTTTGCTATATCAAATCCATAATTACCTAGTTGATCAAAAAATTTTTTATTAAACCCTAAACCTGCAAATGCAATTATTTTTTTTTGTAAAAGAGGATGATTTTCTTCTAATTTATATTTAGCAAAACTTTTATATTTATCTTTAAATTCAACCTGCGTTTCATCTTCATTGATTTGAAAAATTATTGAACATTTGGAAACAGCTTTTTTGATATTTTCTCTAAGTGGTCCCGCAGGTACTAGTAATTTATTACCAAACTTTTGTATACCGTCATAAACATAAATTGAAAAATCTTTAACAATACTTGTAGTTTGTAAACCGTCATCGAGAACTATGATATTAGCTCCATTTTCTTCAGCCAGTTTACATCCTAGATATCGATTTCTAGCTACCCATGTTGAATGATATGCGGACATCATTAATGCTTCATCTCCAACTTCATAGTAGTTGAACTCACTAGTTACTTTGGTTACATCTTTATAATTACCACCATAACCCCTAGAAACAATATGAGGGTTGAAACCTATCTGTTTTAATAAACTGCATATAAATATTACTGTTGGAGTTTTACCCGAACCTCCAATGATTGCGCTGCCTACGCTAATTACAGGAATATTGACTTTTTTTTTAATGGATAAGTTAATTTTTAAAAAACCTGCTATTATCCAAATTATATTTAAAGGAAGTAGAATTAATGAAAATATACTTAAATTTTCTCTATACCAAAATCTAGGCGCTTTAATCATACTTAATAGTATTTGTGATTTTTTTTAATTCTTCTTTTTTTTGTAAAAATAAATTATTAACTCTGTTCATATCTAGTAAATTATTTTTTTTCATAATTTCATTTATTGATTTAGCTATTAAATTATGGTCAATTTCTTTAAATACTCCACATAAATTTTTAGTTTCAAGCTCCTCATACATTGAAGAAAAGTTATTATTATAAGGGCCGGTTAAAACATATGATCCGCATGAAAGAGCTTCTAGTGGATTTTGCCCACCATGTCTAAAAAGAGAACCTCCCATAAAAGTTACCTTAGAAATAGAGTGAAAATTTTTATTTTTACCTATTTCATCTATAATCATAATTTTTTTTAAAGGAATTTTATTTTTTAATAATTCATGATTTAATAATGATGTATATTGAGGGTGTCTTGGTATTAAAAATATCTTTTCAATATCATCTAATTTAATTTCGCTAATAATTTTGATAATTTTTTTATATTCCTGATGATGAATGCTTGCAAAGCAAAGGTTTTTATTTTTTTTTATTTGAATATTGAACTTTTGATAAAATTTTAAGTTTCCGGAAAAAAAGATTTCTCTTTTGAATAATATTTCAAATCTTTTTTTATCTACTGAGCTTGAAGCATAGACTGTCTTATATATGAGCCCCATTTCTTTTATAAAACTAGATACCAAACTCCACTTTGTAAAACTTTTTTCAGACATTCTTGCATTAATTAAATATGTTTGAATTTTTCTTGATTTTAGTCCGTATAAGTAATTTGGCCATATTTCGGAATCAATCCAAATAAATTTACGAGTTTTATATTTTGATAAAAATATATTTACAAGAGGATAAAAGTCATAAGTTAAATAAAGAATTTTGTATTGACTGTATTTATTAATAGCTAATTTATAAGCACTTAAAGTACTACATGTAATTAGTATTTTTTTATTTTCAGATATCTCATTAATTAAAAAACTAATTGAATTTAACTCTCCAACACTCGCAACATGAATTATATAGTCATAATTTTCTTTTTTCCCAAAAACTAATAACTTTTGAGAAAATGAATTAAAATTTTCTTTTTTTAATACAATTCTAAAAATAAAAAAAATTAAAATAAAAGGAAAAGCAATGATATGAATAAAATTATAAATTAATATGTTCATTAACTATTCTTATCCCTTCGTTGAGTCTTTCTTTGATTTCCTTATTAAATTCCTCTTCATTAAATTTTTTATAGTCAATAATTTCACCCCAATAAAAAAATCCCTTACTAAATGGCATAGGAATTCTTAATTTATCCCAAGTTTTAATTATAATTTTTTTATTAGTTTTAAATGTTAAGGAAATTACATTCGCATCAAGTTTCTTTACTAAATTATAAATATTACTATTTATTTCATTTGCTGGCCCATGAGGAGCATCCGGTGTAATAAAAATACAGTCATTATTTTTGCCAATTTCTATTATTTTTCTGAGAATATTAGTGGGTCTCTTTGAAGATCTTTCTAAAGAAATGAATCCAAATCTCTTTTGAATCTTTCTACTAAGTTGACTATCAGGATGATCGGACACTATGTTGTAAACCTTTTTTTTTAATTTCCACGAATAGGGAATTCCTATTATTTGATTATGCCACATTAGAATAATGAGAGGTTTTTTTTGTGAGGTGGCGCTTATAATAGCTTCACGATTAATAGTTTTCCAACTGCTTAATTTTTTTATTAAAATTATAATTAAATATATTTTATATGCGACTATACTTTGTACCCATCTAATTCTAGTAAATTTTTTTAACACTAATGTTTTTTTTGTTTTTCGTATAATTTGTAATATTCACCTTTTTTTTCCATAAGTTTTTGGTGGGTTCCTACTTCTTTAATCGTGCCATTAGCTACATAAACAATTTTATTAAATTCTTGTATAGTTGACAATCTGTGAGCTACAACAATTAATGTCTTATCCTTAATTTTATTAATATTTTCAAAAATTTTAGCTTCAGTTTTCAAATCAAGATTAGATGAAGGTTCATCCAAAAGTAAGACATCTGTTTCTTGTACTAAAGATCTTGCAATTGCCAACCTTTGTCTTTGTCCCCCTGATAGTTTCATACCATTTTCACCAATTTTGGTCTCTAGTTTATCTTTAAGTTTATTTGTAAAATCGCTTACACACGCCAAATCTGCCATTTCATCTATTTTATGATTATTTGCCTTAGAGTTGTATTTAATATTTTCCGCAATAGTACCGTCAAATAGAACTGTTTCTTGACTAACTAGACTAAAGAAATTTCTTAAATTTTTTAATTTTAAATCTTTTGTACTAACTGTATTCAAAAAGATATCCCCTTTATCTATATCGAATAATCTAATAATAAGTGCTAGTAAAGTTGTTTTACCTGAGCCTGATGGACCTACAAATGCAACTCTATCATTTTTGATAATTTCAAAATTAAAATTATTAATTATATTTTCTTCATGATTTTTATATTTAAAAAATACATTTTTAAAAATTAATTTTTCAAATTTTACTTTAATATTTTTATCTCCATCATTGATTTCAATTTTATGGTCTATTAGCCAAAATATTCTTGACGCAGCACCTAATCCTGTTTGAAGCGTTACATTTAGATTTATTAAACTTTTAAGAGGTTGATAGGCTAGCATTAAGCTCACTAAAAAACTTGTGAGTTGTCCTGCTGTCATACCTTCATTGACTACAAATACTCCGCCTCCAAAAATAGCAAGACTAGCGGCAAAAGCCCCCAAAGTTTCTGTAAATGGTCTAGCTCTTGCAATTACCTTTTCTTGTTTGAAATTCAAATGCCTTACATTTTCAATTTCTTTTGATGATTTTTTAATTTCAAAATCTTCTGCATTAAAAGATTTAACATGTTTTGCCCCCCTAAAAATCTCTTCTAAAATTGAGGCTAATTCTCCTACTTGATGTTGTAAATTGGTTGTAATATTTCTAACTTTTTTTCCTAAGACTCGGATTGGAATTGAGGCCAAAGGAAAAACTATCAATGATATGATGGATAATTTCCAGTTTTGATAAAACATATTACCTAATAGTACAAATAAGGTTAAACTATCTTTTATTAAGGAAGTATAGGTACTCGCCATAGCCCCATTGAGGTAGTAAGTATCAGTTGTAATTCTAGTGATCAGAGAGCCGGTTTTATTTTCTAAAAAAAAGTTATAGTGAAGATTTATTATTCTATGAAAAACTTGAATTCTCAATTGTTCAATAATTCTTTGACTCATATAAGACAATGAAGTTACTTGAACATAACTACATAAACCTTTTATAATTCCTGTAATAAGTATTGCTGCTGGTATAAAGTAAAGATAAAATATGTCTTTGTTGATTAACACTTCGTCAAGGGCGGGTTGAACTAGCCAAGCATGAAAACCGGTGCAAGCCGCCGCAATAACCATACATACTATCGAGATAAAAAGTTTAAATTTATAATTTAAAAAATATTTAGAAATTCTAAAAAAGTTTTTTCTATTTTCAGACATTAGTTAAGTTATTTCCAATCATTAGAGATACTAAAATAATGGCTCCATAAGCATTACTCCTTTTAAAAAATTTTAAAGAATTCAGCACAGAGTTCTTCCATATAAAATTGATATCAAAAAGCATAACGGTACCTAAAGAACTTACTAATATAAAATAATAATAGCTATAACTGAAATAATTTCCCAATATTATCAGTAATATAAATTGAGTAATAATTAGAAGATTAAGTATTATCATTTTATTTGATCCAAAAAAGATTGAAGATGAATAAATTCCAATTTTTCTATCATCCTCCTCATCCATGGTTGCATAAATAGTGTCATAAATAACTGTCCAAATAACACAAGAAACATAAAGTAGAAGCATTATATTGAATGGAACTGTAAAGCCAGAGGATGACCAACCTATAAATACACCCCAATTATAAATGAGTCCAAGTATAAGTTGTGGTAGAAAAAAATTCTTCTTAGCGAGTGGATATAAAAAAACTAATGGAAGTATAATTATTCCCAGGATAATACTTTCTAAGTTAAATTGTATCAAAATTAAAAAACCAAAAAATAAAAGAATAGCTAAACTTATTAAAGCTTTTAATACACTTATTTCACCAGATGCAATAGGTCGAGTTTGAGTTCTCTCTATTTGAATATCAATATTTCTATCCCATAGGTCATTGATAATACAACCTGCTGATCTCATAATTATTGACCCGAGAAGAAAAAAAGAAATTACAAATAAAAAATCAGAATTAATTTTTGATGAAACTGACAATCCAAAACTAACCGGATAAAATAGCAACATAAAGCCTATGGGCCTATCTAATCTGAATAAAAGAATATATTTATGAAGAGCTAGTGGTAAAACCTTAAATATTATTTTATTCTTGTTAATATCAATCATGAAGAGAATTTACATTAACAATAAACTAGAGAAAAATTTAATCCATCAATTAGATTATGAGCAATTTATCCATTTATCAAAAGTGGTGAGACTTAAGGTGAAAGATGAATTACTACTTTTTAATAATCTTGATGGCGAATGGCTTGCTGTAATCGAGAAAATAGGCAAAAAACAAATCGAAGTTAAGTGCGTAAGTAAATTTTCTGAACCTAAGTCGGTGCCTAATATTGACCTCTTATTTTCTCCTATTAAGTATCAGAGCTCTGAAACAATTATCAGGCAAGGTACAGAAATTGGAATAAGAAAATTTTATCCAACTGTTTTTTCTAGAACGGTTGCCGATAAGATAAATATGAAAAAGTTTAATACTTATGCTCTTAGCGCTTCACAACAATCAGGGAGGACCCAAATACCTGAAATAAATGAAATTTCTAAAATTGAATATCAGAAAGACATATTAAATAATAAAAATATTTTAATGTTTGATGAAAACTTAGAAGGAAAAGAATTGGGAAAAATTAGTATCAACTTAAATCAAGATATTTTGATCATTATTGGCCCTGAAGGAGGTTTTTCTGATAAAGAAAGAATGTTTATATCTTCTTTTTCAAAAAGCTTTCATAATTTAAAGATAGGATCTAGAATTTTAAAGGCTGATACAGCCGTAGTTTCAGCTTTAAGTTTAGTTTTTCACTATTTTGACCGCGATTAAATGTTCTAAGCGACAACCTGTCAATATACTGACACTAACTATTGAATAATATGTCCATATGAAATTTTTATTACTTACGCTCTCTAGCTTAGTCCCAGCTACATTATGGGCAGACTTTCCAAAAGCTTGGCAATTTGGATTCCAAGACCCGGCAACAGACTTAATGGGAAAAGTTATTTCCCTTCATAACGGCATTTCAATAGTAATGGCCGGAGTAACTTTATTTGTCTTAATTCTTTTGTTTTATGTCGCTTATAGATTTAGCGCTAAAAGAAATCCTAATCCCTCCACCACAACACATAATACAGTTTTGGAAGTTCTTTGGACTGCTATACCTGTAATTATTTTAGTTATTATGGCTATTCCATCTTTTAAACTTCTTTACGAGCAAGAGAAAACAGAAGACTATGAAATGACAGTAAAGATAATTGGTCATCAGTGGTACTGGGAATATGAATATCCGGATTATGGAAACTTTTATTTTGAAAGTTATATGGTTCCAGACAAAGATTTAAAAAAAGGTGATATAAGGCTTTTAACAGTGGACAACCCTTTAGTTATCCCTGCTAATACAAATATTCAAATATTAATTACAGCGGGAGACGTACTACATAGTTGGGCCGTGCCATCAATGGGACTTAAAACAGATGCAGTCCCTGGTAGGTTAAATGAGACCTGGGTTAATGTAAAAGAACCTGGAACATATCGTGGACAATGTTCAGAAATTTGTGGAAACGGTCATGGCTATATGCCTACAGTGGTAAAAGTTTTGCCAAAAGTAGAATTTTTAGCATGGGTTGAACAGGCAAGAAATTCTTATGCAATTAATGATGAAATTCTCGATGATCCAGAAGAGCTAAAATTAACTAAAAACATTGAGTTACTAAAAGGAGCAGATACATTATGAGTGCAAAATCAGATTCATTAGATCATTTAGATCATCATGAAGATCACAAACCTAATTTTTTTATAAGATGGTTTTTTTCAACTAATCATAAAGATATAGGAACTCTGTATTTTATTTACGCAATCCTAGCGGGAATTGTAGGCGCTCTTCTATCAGTGGTCATGCGAATGGAATTATCATCTCCCGGCCTAGGCATTGTTGCTGATGGACAAATGTGGAATGTTATTATTACTGCACACGGATTATTAATGATATTTTTTGTAGTGATGCCTGCACTTATAGGTGGTTTTGGAAATTGGTTTGTTCCTTTGATGATAGGTGCGCCAGACATGGCTTTTCCAAGATTAAATAATATTAGTTTTTGGCTACTAGTTCCCTCATTATTTTTAATTACAGGCTCAATGTTTGTTGGAAGTGGAGCGGGAACAGGTTGGACAATATACCCACCTTTAAGTTCTACTGTTGGTCATTCTAGTCCTGCCGTTGATATGGCAATATTTTCTCTTCATTTGGCTGGCGCTTCTTCTATTCTTGGTGCAGTTAATTTTATTACAACAATTCTTAATATGAGAGCTCCTGGAATGACGCTTCATAAAATGCCCTTGTTTGCATGGTCTATGTTAGTGACGGCATTTTTGCTTTTACTCGCTGTTCCTGTTTTAGGAGGAGCAATTACAATGTTGTTAACTGATAGAAATTTTGGGACTGCTTTTTTTAGTCCTGCAGGAGGCGGTGACCCAATATTATTCCAACATTTATTTTGGTTTTTTGGTCATCCTGAAGTTTATATTATGATTTTGCCTGCTTTTGGAATTGTTAGCCATATTATCTCAACTTTCTCTAAGAAGCCTATATTTGGCTATCTGGGAATGGCCTATGCGATGGTTGCAATCGGTTTTATAGGTTTTGTAGTTTGGGCTCACCACATGTACGTTGTTGGTTTTAGTGCTGATGTTAGGGCATATTTTATGCTTGCTACAATTATTATAGCTGTTCCTACCGGAATTAAGATATTTAGTTGGATAGCTACAATGTGGGGCGGATCTATTACTTATACTACACCGATGCTTTTTGCAGTTGGTTTTATTTTTCTATTTACTCTTGGTGGAGTAACAGGAGTTGTTTTGGCTAATGCAGGTGTGGATGTTGTTCTTCATGATACTTATTACGTCGTAGCTCATTTTCATTATGTGCTTAGTATGGGTGCCGTGTTTGGTATTTTTGCAGGAATGTATTATTGGTTTGGAAAAATGTCAGGAAAAAAATATTCTGAATTTTGGGGGAAAGTTCATTTTTGGCTATTCTTCATAGGAGTAAATCTAACATTCTTTCCTCAGCATTTCTTGGGTCTACAAGGAATGCCGAGAAGAATTCCTGATTATCCTGATGCTTTTGCTGGTTGGAATTATATATCCTCATTAGGCTCTTATACTTCAGCTGCATCATTTTTCTTATTCTTAATTATCGTAGCTCATGCATTTTTATTTGGAAAGAAATGTGAAAATAATCCATGGGGCGAAGGTGCAAAAACTCTTGAATGGACACTTTCTTCTCCTCCTCCTTATCACCAGTATGAGACGCTACCAGAAGTCAAGAATTAGTGAGTTTTGAAAATAAAAAACAAGAAGATTCTAATTTTAATAATTCTTTAATAATATTAACTAATATTAAGAATTTTTTTCTTCACTTATACATACTAATAAAGCCTGGAGTTATCTCGCTAGTAATATTCACAGCTTTATGTGCAATGATAATAGCTCCTTCTGATAAAAGTTTTTTCATTAAGGCTATATCTTTAATTTTAATAGCTATGGGAGCCTCGGGAGCCGCTATTTTAAATATGTGGCATGATAGGGGGATTGATAAAAAAATGGAAAGAACTAAATTGAGACCTATACCCTCAGGAGGTTTCTCTCCTAATGCAGCACTTGTTATTGGACTAGTTTTTTCTGTTGTTTCAGTTGCTGGATTATTTTTTTTTACAAATATATATGCTTCAAGCCTTTTAGCTTTTACGATTATTTATTATTCCTACCTATATACAGTTTTATTAAAATCTAATACTCCTCAAAATATTGTAATAGGAGGACTTGCAGGAGCTTTACCTCCTGTAATAGCCTGGATAAGCATTTCAGAAGTTGGTATTTGGAATTCAGTCATCATGTGTTTAATTATTTTTTTATGGACTCCCCCTCATTCTTGGGCATTAGCAATTTATAGAAATGATGATTATTCTAAAGCTAGTGTGCCAATGTATCCGGTAATCCATGGCTTTAAATCGACTTTTAAATTAATGAATTTTTATACAGTCCTCATGGTCTTGAGTGCAAATGCTTTATTTATTTTTGACTATAACGGATTATTTTATTTTATAACTTCCAATATATTAAACGGCTACTTTATTTATAAGCTTTATGTTTTAAATATTTCTAAAAATCCAAAAAAAGATGCAATAAAATTATTTGGATATTCAATCCTTTATTTGTTTTTAATATTTTTTGTTGCTGTAATTGATAAGTTAATAAATTAAATGAAAAATATTAAAAAAAAAAATAAACGAATGCTTCTCATTTTAGTAGCAGTAATTATATTTTTCTATCTTTTTACTATTCTTAGAATTAAATCTGGTTTTGCTTGATCGTTAGTAATAAACAGAAAACCTTAATTTTTTTATCCATCATCGTAATCGCTATGATGTCCTTAGTTTATTTTTCTGTTCCTCTATATAAAATGTTTTGTCAGGTAACTGGTTTTCAGGGATTTAATTCTAATCAAATCGATAATACCTATTCATCAGATAATAATTCATCATTAAAATTTAATGTAAGATTTGATGCTGAGGTAGCTGAGGGTTTAGATTGGCTTTTTGATGCACCTCAAAAAATGTCTATTAATGAAGGTAAAAAATATAGTGTTATTTTTAAAGCTAAAAATAATGCTAATGTTCAGGTAACAGGCACTTCGGTATTTAATGTATTACCCCCTAAAATAGGCCCTTATCTAAGTAAAATTGAGTGTTTCTGCTTCCTAGACCAACCTTTAAATCCGGGAGAGATTGCTGAATTTCCTGTTACATTTTATATCGACCCTTTGATTAAAGATGATCCGGAAGCTAGAAATGTGAGGAATGTCACTTTGTCATATACCTTTTTCCCCAAAATAGATTGAAATCAATTTAATTATGGTAGATTTAGTTTTTCAAGACTCAAAGCAGAAGCACAAGTTTCATCTCGTCAATCCAAGTCCCTGGCCTTTTATTGGTGCGTTTTCAACACTTTTTTTAGTGGCAGGAGCGATACTTTATATGCACTACGGAATGGTATGGCCTGTTGTATTAGGTTTTATATCAATTCTTATGACGATGTTTATGTGGTGGAGAGACATAGTTAAAGAAAGTACTGTTTTAAAAGTTCATAATTCAATTACAGAAATTGGTCTTCGATATGGAATGGCTCTATTTATTACTTCTGAAGTAATGTTTTTTGTGGCATTCTTTTGGGCATTCTTTGATGCGAGTCTTTTGCCTAAAGCTTTTATTCAAGATTATAAGGAAGTTTTTTCAGGTACTTTTGGAATAGGTATTTGGCCTCCTGAAGGAATAGAAACATTTGACCCCCTAGATATTCCTTATTTAAATACCTTAATACTCTTACTTTCAGGAACTACATGCACCTGGGCACACCACGAAGTTAGAGAAGGTAATATGAAAGAAGCGATTAAAGCTTTAAAAATTACTGTGGCGCTAGGAGTATTCTTTAGTCTTTTACAGGCTTATGAATATCATCACGCTCAATTTGGATTTACTGATGGTATATACCCATCAACATTCTATATGGCAACAGGTTTTCACGGCTTTCATGTATTAATCGGGACAATTTTCCTATTTGTATGTTTATTAAGAGCTCAAAAAAATCACCTAACACCCGAAAGACACTTTGGATTTGAGGCTGCTGCATGGTATTGGCATTTTGTCGATGTCGTATGGCTCTTTTTATATATCAGTGTTTATTGGTGGGGTGGATAAATAAACCCCTCTCTTTTAAATACCGTTTTAAAAAGTAAATGCCCTAAGTGTGGAGTGGGTGAGTTATATTCTTCGGGTTTAACCGTAAATAATTCATGTGAAAGCTGTCAATTAGATTTAATAAATCATGACTGCGGTGATGGACCTTCAGTTTTTGCAATTTTTATTTTGGGTTTTTCAGTTATACCTCTTGCTATATTTATAGAATTTAATTACCAACCATCATACTTATTTCATATAATTTTATGGCCTGTGATTATTCTCTTTTCTTCAATTTATATTATAAAAAAGATTAAATCTTTTTTTATTTTTAAAAAATTTCAACACCATTGAGTAAAAAAAATTCATTATCTTTTTTTTTTATCTTCGCATTCTGTTTAACTTTTTTATTGGGAACTTGGCAGTATCAAAGACTAAATTGGAAAAATGATTTAATTAACAATATCGAAAAATCAATTAATAAACCCTTTTCATTTGATGAAATTGAAATTTATCCTGAACTAACAAGTGTAATCTTGTCAGATAATTATAATATTTCTAACAAACCAATATTTATTCAATCCAAAACTTATAATGGGAATGTGGGGTTTCATTTATATTTCCCCGTCTATAAAGAGGGTAGTTTGATGACAGTAATTAATGCGGGTTGGACTAAAAGTGATGACCAAATAAATATCGATAAAATATTTAGTCGAATTGATAAAAAGAAGAATTTGAATATTTATTTAAGAAATTTTTATAAGAAAAAGCCACATTTTATACCATTAAATAACTTAAAAAAAAATGAATGGTATTATCCTGCAATTAACGACTTGGAAGTTTATTTTTTAGATAAGATTAAACTAGATCAATATTTTGTTATTGCTGAAACTTCTATAAATAATTATTTTGTTAATCCAAAAACACTACTTAGAAACAGTCATTTGCAGTACCTATTAACATGGTATTTATTGAGCTTAACAAGTTTAATTATGTTAATTGTAAGTAGAAGAAAATAAAATGGATGAATTAAAAAAAATATTTCAAGAGTACTATACTTTAAATGATATAGGCGGAATTCTTTTTTGGGATAACGCAACATATCTACCTCAAAATAGTTCCCAATCCAGGTCTGAACAGTTGGCTGTTTTAAGTAGATTGACAGATACAACTTTAAGAAATGATGAACTGGATAGTTTGATTAATAATGTCAGGATTGCTGATTTGTCTGCGTATGAAAAAAAAAACTTTAATTTAATGAAGGAAATCATTAATCAAGAAAATTCAGTAGATCCTCTATTAAAAGAAAAGCTTACAAGAAAAAAAATTGAATGCGAACAGTTCTGGCGGCTCGCAAAAGAAAAAAATGATATTTCTATTGTTAGTAAGGCTTTTAACGATGTTCTCTCATTGACTATAGAGGAATCAAAACAATTATCAGTTAAATCTGGTAAATCACCATACGATTCACTTATTAATAAATATGATATTGATTTATCCTCCTCTCAAATTGATAAATTATTTTCAGTCATTCGAGAAAATATAATCCCCACTTACTCTGAAGCTGATAAAATTACAAATACTAGAATACCTAAAATTAATATTAAGAATTCAGACTTACTAGAAAATATGAAGTATTTTATGAAGGCGTTGAGATTTGATTTTAAGAGAGGGAGAATAGATCTATCTAATCACCCTTTTTGTGGAGGTGCTAATGATGATATTAGAATTACCACCCGATTTGAAAAAAATGTTTTTGAATCTTTATCTGCATTATTCCATGAATCTGGTCATGGTTTATATGAGCAGAACCGACCTAAAGAAAATCTATATCAACCTATAGGCCAATCACGTAGTTTGACCTTTCATGAAAGTCAGTCGTTGTTTTTTGAAAATCATATATTTAAATCCTTAAATTTTTTTGAATTATTAATAAAAAATTTCTCAAATAAAGATGACTTATTTGAGTTGTTTAAAGAAAATTATCATTCAATTAGAATTAATCCAATTAGAGTAAGTTCGGATGAGTTTTCTTATCCTATTCACATTTATATTCGCTATGAAATTGAAAAAATGATCTTTTCTGAAAATCTTGACTTAATAGATATCCGAGAAATTTGGAATAAGATGTATAAAGAAATGCTAGGTATTAATATATCCAATGATAGTGAAGGTGTTTTACAGGATATTCATTGGTTTGAAGGAATGTACGGTTATTTCCCTACTTATGCCACAGGTGCTATGATGGCTTCTCAATTAAAATATAATTATCCAAAATATAATGAATTTAATTCCAATCCTAATAGTCAAAATATGGGAGAAGTGTCCCAATGGTTAACTGATAATATTCATCAATATGGCTCTGAGTACAGCATGTCCGATGTGCTAAGTAAAATTTCTAAAGAAGAACTTAATCCAAACTATTTAGTGAAACATCTTAAAGAAAGATTTAAAGTATAATTTTATGGAGTATGTAAGCACTAGAAATGACAATGAAACCTATACTTCTGAGCAGGTTTTAAATTTAGGTTTAGCTCCTGATGGAGGTCTTTTTGTCCCTAAAGAATTCCCTAAATTTACTCATGAGGAGATATTATCTCTTAAAAATAAAGATTTTAAATCTATAGCCTTTATTATCCTAGAAAAATTTCTTTTAGATTTATTCACTTCTAGTGAAATAAAAATAATGATTGAGCAAGCTTATGAAAAATTTGATGAGGGTGTCACTTCAACAACAGACTTAGGTGACATCACTCTTTTGAATCTTTTTCATGGACCTACATTAGCCTTTAAAGATTACGCAATGTGTTTATTGGCAAAAATGTATGAATTCTATTTAAAAAAAAATAATCAATCATTAGTTGTTATTGGAGCTACATCCGGCGATACTGGTTCCGCTGCTATTCATGCTTTTCAAAATTTAAAAAATATCAAAATTTGTATCTTACATCCCCATAAAGGCACTTCTCAATTTCAAAGAAAACAAATGACTACAACTGGAAGTGATAATGTATTTAATATTGCACTTGAGGGGTCTTTTGATGATTGCCAATCAATAGTTAAAAGAGCTTTTAATGATATTGATTTAACAAAAAATCAATCATTTACAGCTGTGAATTCTATTAATTGGTTTAGAATTTTACCTCAAACTATTTATTACGCATGGGCATTAAGTAATAATAATTTTTCAAGTTTTGTTGTACCAACTGGTAATTTTGGTAATATTTATGCAGCCTATATATTAAAAAAAATGGGTTTCCCTATTGAAGATCTTGTAATTGCAACTAATGAAAATAATATTCTGCATCGATTTATTTCTGGTAATGATTTATCTATCAAAAAAGTATTGAAAACCAATAGCCCTAGTATGGATATAGTTATTTCAAGTAATTTTGAAAGATTAATTTATGATTTTATTGGTCCTGAAAAAACCAAGGAATTATTTTCTAATATTACAAAAAAAAGCAATGATTTTCTAATAGAAGAAGAGATCCATAAAAAAATACAACAGTTTTTTAAATCTGGAATGGCCACTTCTTTACAGGTTGTAGAGGAAATTAAAAAAACTTACGAGGTAAACCAAGTGATTTTAGACCCTCATACAGCTGTAGGTGTTTCAGTAGCCAGATCATTAAACTTTAAAAATATATGTTCACTTGCTTGCGCGCATCCAGTGAAATTCCAAGAAACAGTTAAAGAATCAATAGGGGAAGATAGCTCAGTGTTTGATAAAACCCTGAATTTTATGAATTCTGAGAGGTATGACATTTTAGATAATGACTATGATCTTTTTAAAAAATACATTATCGAAAATGCCCAATCTTAAAAAACTTAAAAATGGTATTACTGTACTAACTGATTACGTTAGTTCTGTTGAGACTGTTTGTGTTGGTATGTGGGTTTATGTTGGAGCTAGAAACGAAACAAGTGCAAATAATGGTGTGGCTCATTTATTGGAACATATGGCATTTAAGGGTACAAAAAATAGAACTGCAAAACAAATTTCTGATGAAGTCGAGATGATTGGTGGACATGTCAATGCTTACACGTCTAGAGAAATTACAGCTTATCACATGAAGGTATTAAAAGAAGACATCAAAACATCAGTAGATATTATAAGTGACATTATGCAATTTTCATCTTTTGATCCAAAAGAATTGGATAGAGAGAGGGGCGTTATACTTCAAGAAATTGGGATGTATCTTGATACACCTGATGATTTAGTTTTTGATAAGTGGCAAGAGACAGCTTATCCAAATCAACCTATGGGAAGATCTATTCTAGGAACTGCTGATATTATCAAAAATATAAAAAGAGAAGAGGTCAATGGTTTTATGAATGATTTTTATAATCCTGAAAAGATGGTTTTTTCTGTTTCTGGTAATTTCAATGAAGAAGAGGTTATCAATTTAGTTGAAGATAAGTTTAATCATTTACCAAAAGGTAAAAATAATTTTGCAGAAAATTCTAAATATGTTGGCGGAGATTACAGACAAAATAAAGATCTAGAGCAAGTTAATCTTGTCTTGGGATTTGATGGTGTTGATTATTTTTCAGACCTCTATTATTCGACATCCGTATATTCAGCGGTACTTGGATCAGGTATGTCTTCTAGACTATTTCAAGAAATAAGAGAAAAAAGAGGATTAGTTTATTCAATTTCAAGTTTCTCATCGTCTTATACCGATACAGGTAGCTTTGGTATTTATGCAGGAACAGGATCTAAAGAAATAAAAGAACTAATTCCTGTACTTTGCGATCAATTAAGTATTGATGCTAATACTTTTGCGCCTGAAGAACTACAAAGAGCAAAAGCATTATTTAAATCTTCGCTATTAATGGGAAATGAGAGCACTTCTAGAAGAGCTCAAGGTAATGCGACTCAACAGTTGTTATTTGATCGTGTAATTCCACAAGAAGAGAGAATGGAAAAAATTAATGCCGTAACTTTAGAAGATTTAGAGAAGGCAAGGTTAAATATTATTAAATCGGCTATTACTGTTTCTGCAATTGGTCCAATTGAAAATTTAGAAACTTTTGAATCAATTTCAAAAAGATTGAATTAAATTCTCTGCAGCATTTCTTGCAAGCTCATCAACAGCATTATTGAATTTATTAATGCTATGACCCTTTACCCAATCCCACTTTACTTTTTTGTGAATTGTTAATTGATCTAAAATTAACCATAAATCTTGATTTTTAACAGAATTCTTATTTGCAGTTTTCCAATTATTTTTTTTCCAATTTGTAATCCAAGTGCTAATACCATCTTTTAAATAGTTACTATCAGTAATGACAGTTATTTCTCCTTCATAGTCTTTTAGAAATTCTAATGCTTTAATTGCTGCAGTTAATTCCATTCTATTATTAGTAGTTTCTTTTTCATAACCATAATGAGCAATGTCTTTGTTGTTAAGCTTTAAGGAGTAGGCCCAACCTCCAGTACCGGGGTTTCCTAAACATGAGCCATCTGTGTATATTTTAATCAAATTAATTCTTTTAAATTATTTTTTTGATGAAATCTAAGAATATTGAAAAATTCCATAGGATCTTTATGTATCACTTCTCCTGAAGTATTAAAATACATATCATGTAATCTTGTGAGGAAAAATCTAATAGCACTCACCTTCAAATAAAAATTAAAATATTCTTTTTCATTTTTTGTTAAATTTGTACTATTTAAATAGTTATTCAAAAATATAATGCAATTACCTTCTTCAAAATCTTGATGAAAAAACCAAGAGTTAATTAATGTTGATAAATCGTAAACAACAGTATCTTGGCATGTAAAGAAAAAATCTATTATTCCAGAAACTTTATTTTTTTCAAAAAATATATTATCAGGAAATAAATCTGCATGTATTAAAGCTTTTTCTAAATCTTTTGGAAATAAATCTTGTATTTCATATATGCAATCTGAAACTAATTTAATTTCTTGAACAAATTTATGATTATTAAAATCTTTAAATTTATTTAATATGTAATTCCATGATGTCATAAGCATTGTATTTTCTCTTTTAAGCTGCGTTATTCTCCCAACATCATGTAATTTTGCTATCACTGCAGATAAAGAGATTAATGCAGTATCATTAATATTCTCTATAGGTCTACCTTCTAAAAAACTATATATAGAACAATTTTTATTATGAATATTAAATATGCTATTTCTATCTATTTCGATAGCAGTAGGACAAGGAATCCCATTTTTTTTAAACTCCAACATGGACTGATTAAAAAATGGTAAATCTTCTTTCTTTGTTCTTTTTTCAAATATAGTAAGGATATATTTACTTTCATTTTCTAGAATTACTTTGTAATTAGTATTCTCTACCCCTTCCTGGATTCCTTCTAGAGTCTTAATTTTACCTATTTTACTAAATATTGTTTGAGCTTCCTCTCTTTTAATATCTGTATATATAGCCATTAATTTAAAAAATTTGGTACTTTGAATTTAACATTCTCAGGTATCTTCTGATCATTTATAGTAATTGTGTAATGCTCTCTTAATTTCATAACAAATTTTTTAATTAGCTCTTCAGGAGCCGAGGCACTTGCAGTTAAACCAATATTTTTAAAATTTTTCAAAGTTGTAAAATCAAAATCATCAATATTTTCGACCAGCTGCGAAATCTTAGACCCAAATAATTTTGCTGTTTCAACTAGCCTTATAGAATTTGAAGAGTTATTAGCACCAATCACATAAAACGAATCTACTTTTTTAGCTAATTCTTGAACGGATAGCTGCCTATTAGATGTAGCATAACATATATCTGATTTTTTAGGTTCAACCACATTTGGAAATTTATTTTTTATTGCTTTAACAATACCTGCAGTATCAAAGACTGATAATGTTGTTTGTGTTACATAAGCAATTTTTTGATTTTTATCAAGTTGTAATTTTTTCACGTCTTCTATGTTTTCAACCAATATTATATTTTCATTGTTATCAGTTTGCCCAATAGTTCCTATTACTTCTGGATGGTACTTATGTCCAATCATAATAATTTTAAACTCATCTTTTTCTAGTATTTCAACTTCACGATGAATCTTGCTTACTAGTGGACATGTTGCATCTAGGTGAAATAATTTCAAATTTTTTGCAGATAGTAATACCTCTTTACTGACTCCGTGTGCTGAAAAAATGACAGGCGCTTTAGTATTTTTAGGGATATCTGCAAGTGATTCAACAAATATAACACCTTTTTTTTTAAGTCCTTCTACTACATATTTATTGTGAACTATTTCGTGTCTTACATAAACTGGAGTTCCATATTTTAATAAACTTTTTTCTACCATTTCAATTGCTCTATCTACTCCAGCGCAAAAGCCTCTGTATTCAGCTACGTGAACATTAATATTGATTGATTTTTCCATTTATTACTTAATAATTACTTTTACCATAATGCACAAAATTATCATTTTAATTATTATAATATCACAATTTATTTTAGGTTGTTCTTTAAAGGAAGATAAGACAGTAATTCAACAATTAGACTGCCCTAAGCATTTTCTTATTTCTGAAGCTAATTCTGTATTATTTGAAAATAATTCCATGATATCTATCTTAAATAACTCAGAATTGAATTGTTATCGTATGTTAGATGACCCAATAAACGCGTATATTGAAATTACCAATAGTTATCAGCTATCTAATGCCCCTGATTATGAGTTATATGAAGGTCAATTCAACGCTTTATTATTTATAACTGATAGGGAAGAGACTTTAAAAATCTATTCTCAATCAACCGAAGTGAGTTTTAATAATGATATTAAATGGAATACTAAGATTAATAGCCCTTACTTGAATAAAGTAGACCTTCAATCTTATACTTCAGTTGTTCTTAAATTTTCTGACTACTCTAATGGATTAAGAATTTTTTCAGCGATAAATTAAAATTACTGAATTTGATGAAGTTCATCTATTCTATTTTTTAAGATGATTTTTTTTGTTTCATCCGGCATATTTTCAAAATAGCCAATCAATACCTGATTTAACTTAATAGAAGCTTGGGATTTAATAGCTTGGATAGTAGCTAGTTCAATTTGTTTTATTCTTTCAATAGAATTTTTTTCTTTAGAGGTGATAAGACTCTCATTTTTTTCAATTATAGTTTTAGACATTCCTTCAGCTTGTAATTTAGCATTATTGAGCATTTCAGTAATTTTAAATTCTAGATCTTCTGTTGATTTTGTAGCTTCATTCATTTTTTTTTCTGCAATTGTGAAGCTTTCCAAAGATAGATTAATATTTTGCTTTATTTCTTCAATTTTATTATCTAATCCACCAATCATAAATTTTTTGAATGGCTTTATCATTACAATAACAAATATTATAAAACTTATTAAAAGCCAAAATTTAGGATCTTCTAACAAGTGATTTATCATGAAATTTTAATATTTTCTAAGGGTTGATTAGTTATTTTAGAGATAAACAAATTTGCGCTAACACTAATTTCTTTTTCTAGTTCATTAAGCGCGTTTTTTTTCTCTTTATTAATTTTTTCTTCAGTTTCTTTAATCTGTTGTTTGATTTTATCTTCAGTTATTTTTAGTAATTTTTCACTTTCTTCTATCGCTTGAGATTTTGCATTATTGATTATTGAATTTGCCTCTTCTTTTGCTTTCATAATTTTCATCTCATATTCTTGAATTAATCCCTCAGCTTTTTTGATAAGCTCGTCTTGCTTGGAAAGATGTTCATTAATAAATACATCCCTCTTGTTCAAAAAAGCTCTTATTTTAGGAAGTGTAAAATAGGTAAGTACTAAAAAAAGTATTACGAATAATACCACCAGCCAAAAAAGCTGAGATAAGAAAAATTCTGTTTGTTCTAGTTGTGGCATTTATTATGCAAATAAAATCACTAAAGCAATAACAAGTGCAAAAAGTGCAATAGCCTCAACTAAAGCAAATCCAAGCATTGTCATAGTGAATACTTCATTTCTAGCAGCTGGATTTCTTCCTACAGCAGTAATAAAAGCTGCAAAAACATTTCCAATTCCTATACCTGCACCGATAACACCGATAACTGCTAGGCCTGCTCCTAAGTATTTAAGTCCTTCTAGTTCCATATTTACCTCCTTAAAGTAAATCTAATGTAAGTGTAACGCATCATTAATATACAAGCATGTTAATATAGCAAAAACATAAGCTTGCAAAAAAGCTATTAATATTTCTAAACCTGTTAAAGCAACAATAAAAACTAGTGGCAATATACCTAAAATCCCTAAAGCGGATACAAAACCAGCAAAAACTTTTAAAAGAGTGTGGCCTGCAAGCATATTTGCAAATAGTCTTACCGATAAACTTATCGGTCTAGAAAGGTATGAAATTATTTCAATTGGTATAAGTAAAGGTAACATATACCAAGGTAATCCTGGTATTACAAAAAAACCGAAAAATTTTATTCCATGCTTAACAAAGCCTAGAACTGTGACAAATATAAATACACCTAATGCCAGAGCAAAGGTAACTATCACATGGCTTGTAAAAGTGAAGCTGTATGGGATCATGCCTAAAAGATTTCCAAATAAAATAAACATAAAAAGAGAAAAAACTAATGGGAAGAATTTTTTACCTTCTTTTCCAACTGTATCTTGAATTAAGCTAGCAATAAAATTAAATCCTAATTCTGCCGCTACTTGTATTCTAGACGGATAAAGATCCTCAACTGAATTAGTTTTTCTTGATTTTAGAAAAGGAAGTGAAAAAAAACCAAGGATAAGAATAGTTGTGACTGTCATCCATAGTGCTGAATTAGTAAAAGAGACATCGTATCCAAATAAATCTAACTCGATTATTGGCTTAATTTCAAACTGTTTTAACGGACTATCACCTTTAGACATGCGCTATATAAACAATTTTATTGCTTTTTTTCTATGCGACTTATGAGCCTGTAAATATTTAATAATCCCGCTAAAAAACCCAATATTATCAATACTATTAAGAAAATTGGCTTAGTATCCAAGACTTTATCTAAAAATAAGCCAACAAGAACACCAACAATTACAGCCGCAATTAGTTCACTTGAGATTCTATATGCAAAACTAAGACCTTTTAAGTCTTTTTGATCATTCGGCATATTGTATTGCTTCTTCAAGCTCAACAGATACTAGTTGTGAAACTCCCTGTTCCGGCATGGTGACACCATAGAGTCTATCTACTCTAGACATTGTCATTCTGTTATGAGTTATAATTATAAATTTAGTTTTAACCATCTCGGAAATTTCTTCAACCATACTACAGTATCTATCGACATTATTATCATCTAGAGGAGCATCTACTTCATCTAAAATACAAAAAGGAGAAGGATTGGCGATAAATACAGCAAATAATAATGAAATTGCAGTTAAAGCCTGCTCGCCACCAGAAAGTAAATTAATATTTTGCATTTTTTTACCTGGAGGACTGGCATAAATTTCTAAACCAGAATTTAAAGGATCTTCGTCATTTTGCGCTAATTTAAGATAGGCTTTTCCTCCACCAAAAAGTTTTGTAAATAATCTTTCGAAGTTTTCATTTACAATTTTAAAAGCATCTTTTAGACGATCGATACCTTCTTTGTTAATTTTATTAATAGCTGTGTTAATTTTTTCAATTGATTCTTGAATATCATTTTTATCTTTAATGGTTTCATCTACTTTTGTCCGAAGATTAGAATATTCTTCTTCAGCTAATAAATTTACAGCACCAATTCTTTCTCTCTCTGAATAAAGTCTCGATACTCTATTTTCGGCAGTTTCCAAACTGGTATCTTTTTTAAAGTCAGGTATTTCATTTTCTAAATTTATAAGGTCAATACCAATTTTATCCAGGCAATTAGATGCTAATTGAGCTAAAAGATTTTTTTGATTTTGAATTTCAGATTCTTTTCTAATCATACCTTCTTTGATGATAGAAAAATTTTGTTCAGTATTGCGGAGTTCTTTAGATAAGGATTCAAGTAAAATCTCTTCTTTTTGTAATTCATTATCAAAGGTATTTTTTTCTAATCTAAGTTCCTGTACTTTATTTAAAATAAATTGTCTTTTTTCTTCAATATTTTCAGGACTAGAACCTGAAAGGTCAACTTCCTGTTGAGTAGTGCTAATTCTTTCATTTAAGTTCTTAATTTTCTGACTGGTTAAATCTAAGATTCCTTTCCACTCATTCATTTGTTTTTTTAAATCATTAAGTCTTTTTTCTTTTAGCTCAGTTATAATGGAAGATATATTTTGCTCGTAATCGTTTGATATAAATAAACCATCCCATCTCCAAAAATTTCCTGAAAAATCTACAATAGCCTGGCCGGGTAATAGTTCTTTTGAAAACTCCTCACCTTTATCTTGATGATCTACAATAGCTATATAACTAAGTTTATTTAG
>CAWUWX010000004.1:0-8192 GCA_963926395.1 uncultured Alphaproteobacteria bacterium | reverse complement strand
GGCGGCATGTATGTTTCTGAAACTCTTATGCCTCTTCTGATCGAGCTAGATCAGGCTTATAGTGAAATAAAAAAAGATAAAAATTTTCAAAAAGAATTAAAAGATTTATTTAATAATTATGTAGGAAGACCCTCTCCTCTTTTTCATGCTGCCAATATTTCCAAATACCTCAATGGACCAAAAGTTTATTTTAAGCGTGATGAACTAAATCATACAGGTGCACATAAAATTAATAACTGTCTAGGTCAAATTTTACTCGCAAAAAAAATGGGGAAGACAAGAATTATAGCCGAAACAGGTGCGGGTCAACATGGCGTTGCAACAGCTACTGTTTGTGCTCTATTTGGTTTAGAGTGTCATATTTATATGGGCTCTAAAGACATAATAAGACAAAAGCCAAATGTTTTTAGAATGAAACTTTTGGGAGCTAATATCATTCCAGTAGAATCTGGCAGTAAATCACTCAAAGACGCAATGAATGAAGCTCTTAGAGATTGGATTAAAAATGTTAGGGATACTTTTTATATTATTGGTTCTACCGCTGGCCCTCACCCTTATCCGAAAATGGTGCGTGATTTTCAATCTGTTATAGGTATAGAAGCACGTGCTCAAATTTTAGTTCAAGAAAAAAAACTACCTGACTTTTTAATTGCTTGTGTTGGAGGTGGTTCCAATGCAATGGGATTATTTTACCCTTTCTTAAATGATAAAAAGGTTTCGATTATTGGTGTTGAGGCCGCAGGTAAAGGGTCTAAAACCAACGAAACCGCAGCAACTATGACGTCAGGCACTCCAGGAATACTTCATGGAAGTTATAGTTATGTATTACAAGATTCGGACGGTCAAATCAAAGAAGCTCATTCCATCTCTGCTGGACTTGACTACCCAGGCGTGGGACCTGAACATTCTCATTTAAAAAAATCACAAAGAGCAAAGTATTTTGGGATTACAGATAAAGAAGCGTTAAAGGCTTTTCAGCTTTGCTCAAAATTAGAAGGAATTATTCCAGCTTTAGAACCTTCTCATGCCTTAGCATATTTATTTAAAGCGTTTAAAAATAAACATAAAAATAAAGTAGTTATTTTAAACTTATGTGGCAGAGGAGATAAAGATTTATTTACTGCAGCGAAAGAATTGGGTTTTGATACTAATGAATAATTTAGATAAGTTGCCTTCAAAAAATATTTTATCTCTTTTTATGACTTGTGGTTTTCCATCTTTAAGTCAAAGTCGGAAGGTATTTCAAACTATTCAAAATAATCAGCCTCATATTATTGAATTTGGTCTTCCATTTTCTGATCCTATGGCAGATGGACTTGTTATTCAGGAAGCAAATAAACTGGCGCTTAAAAAAGGTTTATCAACTAATCAATCAATTAATTTAATAAAGTCTGTAGCGAAAAATAAGGGTGATACTTCCTATGTAATAATGTGTTACATCAATACAGTTGTAAAGTATGGGGTTTCTCAATTTATTAAATCAATTAAGGGGACTGTCGACGGTATAATCATAGTAGACCTTCCTTTTGAAGAGGAAAAAGACATTAGGGAACAGCTTGAAAATAGTGGTATTTATCTCATTAAATTAATATCACCTATGACCGACTCTAATAGAGCGAAAAAACTTTTACATAACTCAAAAGGTTTTATTTATTATATATCTTCCACAGGGATTACAGGCTCCAACAAACTTAACCATAAAGAAATCAATCAAAATATTAAAATAATTAAAAAACACAGCTCAATTCCAGTACTAGTTGGATTTGGAATTAAATCAAAAAGCGATGTGAAATCCTTAAGTGAAAAGACATTAACCGATGGTGTTATTATTGGTTCAGCTTTAATTCAGATGTATTTTGACTTGAAAATGAATTTCAGTAATTATTTAAAATTATTAGATAAATTTATTAAAAACCTTAAGATCAGTTAAATATGAATTGGTTAAAAGATTTTGTTAAACCTAAAATTAACGCTCTCGTAACACGCAAAGAAACACCCTCAGATTTATGGACTAAATGCCAATGTGGCCAATTACTTTACAATAAAGATCTAGAAGAAAATTTATACGTTTGTAACTATTGCGATCGACACCTTCATATGAATTTTGAAGTTAGATTTAAATTTATATTTGATGATCAAAAATTTGAATTAATTAAAATTGATATTGAGAATAACGACCCTTTAAAATTTAAGGATTTAAAAAAATATACAGATCGACTGAAAGAATCACAAAAAAAAACCAATCAAAAAGATGCAGCATTTGTTGCTACTGGCAATATAGGTGGAACTTTGAGTTGTGTATTTATTCTTGATTTTAGTTTTATGGGTGGCTCCATGGGGCAATATGTCGGAGAGTCATTTAAGATTGGGTGTCTTAAAGCTATAGAATTAAATTGTCCATTTATTGCCATCTCCTCTTCTGGTGGTGCTAGAATGCAAGAAGGACTTGTGAGCCTGATGCAGCTTCCTAAAACAGTGGCAGCCATCAATCTACTCAATGATAATAAAATTCCCTATATAAGTCTTCTTACCAATCCCACAACCGGAGGTGTCAGTGCATCATTTGCTATGTTAGGAGATATTATTATGGCAGAAAAAGGCTCTATGATTGGCTTTGCAGGTAAAAGAGTTATCGAAGAGACCATTAAAGAAAAACTACCTAAAGATTTTCAAA
The DNA here is from genome assembly GCA_963926395.1 of uncultured Alphaproteobacteria bacterium. Lineage (GTDB taxonomy): Bacteria > Pseudomonadota > Alphaproteobacteria > HIMB59 > HIMB59 > HIMB59. Next base: position 5,518 of record CAWUWX010000004.1, on the reverse strand, counting down.
CAGCGGAATATCTATTAGATCACGGTATGATTGACATTGTTGTCCACAGGAAAGAATTGCAAGAAACTCTTGCAAGAGTTCTCTCGCACTTAAAAAAGTAATCACTTGAAAGACCCTATCTTTAAAAGACTATTAGAACTTCATCCTAAATTTTCAGATTTATCATTAATTAGGATTACTAAATTATTGAAAAAATTAAAATTTAATGAAAAAAAATTACCAAAAGTTATACATATTGCGGGAACTAATGGAAAAGGATCAACAGCATCAATTATTAAGTCCTTACTCAATGAACATAATTATACAACTCATTTATATACGACCCCTCACCTAGTAAAATTTAATGAAAGAATTCAACTTTACTCTAAAGATATCTCTGATCAGCACTTATTAAAATATCTCTATCATTGCGAAAAAATTAATCAAAAAAATCTTATTACATATTTTGAAATTACTACAGCAGCTGCCTTAATGGCCTATCAAGATCACCCTGCAGACTTTCTCATTTTAGAAGTAGGTTTAGGAGGGAGATTTGATGCAACGAATATTATAAAAAATAAAAAATATGCTGCCATTACTCCTATTTCCATCGATCACCAAGATTACCTAGGCAATTCATTAACTAAAATTGCTTATGAAAAACTTAGTATTTTTAATCATAAAAGTATTAATTTTATCAATTACCAAAAACCAGTTGTTAAGAAATTTGCTATAAATTTCTTAAGAGAAAATGCAATACAAGCGCAATTTGCTGGATCTAACTGGAAAATTAGTAATCATTTCTATATTGATAAGGATTATAAAATTAGTTTAGAAAATTTATCTCTTAATGGCATACATCAATATGAAAATGCGGGATTAGCTATAGCTTTAGTTAAAAATATTTTAAAGAGTAATTTTGATATTCAGGTTACTCAAAAAGCACTCTCTAATGTCCAATGGGCAGGTCGATTACAACAAATTAAAAAAGGAAAGCTTATTAAAACTATTAATCAATTTCATTCTATTTTCCTTGATGGATTTCATAATTTAGATGGAGTTAAAGTATTTATTAAAAATCTTAAAGGGAAAAATAACCTTCTTGTTTGTTCTTTTCTTATTAATAAAAAGTATCAGGCTATTTTAAAACTTTTAGCACCCCATTTTAAAAAAATTCTTGTTGTACCTATGAAAGAAGAGAACTCAATTCAATCAAAACATATTATAAATACTAATAAAATTAATATGTCCAAAAGCTTATTAGATGCAATTAATGAAATAAATAACCAATCTGGTCTAAATGCCACTATTTATTTTGGCGGATCTTTATACTTTATCGGAGAGGTTTTACAATTTAACAATAAAAAATAAACATTGAAAATACAGCATATTCTTATGGCTCTTGTAGTCATGTTTCTTTTTGGTAGTTCCTATCCTATTGGAAAAATAGGCGTTAATAATATTTCAGCATTAGTATTTGTCACTTTAAGAGTTGGTATTATGGCAATTGTTCTTTTACCTTTTTTAAGAATTGAGACTCTCAAAAATAAAAATTTTAAGTATGTTATATTTTTTACTATTGCTATGGGATTTATAGTCTATCCAATGATTTATCTTTCATTAGAATATTCAGTTTCAACATCTGGAATAATCATACTAATGCAATGTTCTATTCCTACTGGGGTATTAATGAGTGCTTTTTTTTTAAAAGAAAAAGTTTCTTTTCAAAGATGGCTTATGATTGGTTTTGTGATAGTGGGAGTTATTATAGTAGGCTTTGATCCTCTTATTATTCAAGAGCCTCTAGGAATGATATTTGCAATCATTGGCGGACTTGGTTATGCATTTGCCTCATTGTTTTCAAAATATTTAGAAAAAGAAAGTGCTCTCAATGTCAATGCCTGGATGGCAATTATCACCTTTCCTTTTATCGCCATATTAACATTAATTTTAGAACCTGATGCAATTAATCAAATTATAACCATAGATCAAACAACACTTATTATGGCAATATATTCAGGTTTAGCATTATCTTGTGTGGCACAAATAGGAATGTTTTGGCTATATAAACATTACGACGTTCAAAAAGTTTTACCTCTTTATAGCTTATTTCCAATATTTGGAATTTTATTAACTATAATAATTCTTCAGGAATATTTGACAGATTATATCATAATAGGGAGTCTAATAGTTATATCAGGAAATTACATTCTTCAAAAAATTAAGTAAAATCTATTTAATTTTCTTCATATAGAAATTTTTTACAAATAAAATAAATGCTAAGCACTCATACCCTATAAACCAAAGTTGCTTCAGAACAGGCATTCCTAAAAGTCTTGATAACCATATCCAATTAGGCAATTTTGACCATAATACTAAAAAAGATTCTGATCCCTTGTAAAGAGTTCCATTAAAATAAACATGCATTCTTCGGTAAAGCTCTTTTTTACTTAAATGACTAATATGTTCATCCAAAGTACACGACACATCTAAATAATTAATTCCGCTAGATATTTTTTTATAATGATTAATTTCTGTATTACAGACTGTACAAGAACCATTATAATAAACTCTCATAATTTTATAACTTTATCATAATTATAAATATCGTCTAGATCATGAGAAACAATCAATGTCGCACATTTCATTTCACTTATATTTTTAAAAAAGAATTCTCTCGTCATATTTTTAGTTTTTGCATCCAAATTACTAAAAGGTTCATCAACGAGAAGAATACTTGGCTTATTAATAATAATTCGAGCAAGACAAATTCTGGAATACTCTCCTCCTGAAAGAGTATTAGTATTTTTATAAGAAAGATGGCTTAGATTTAATTTATCTAATAAAAATAAAGCATCTTCTTTGTTTTTTTTATCAGTAATAGGAGCAGCAAATAATAAATTTTCCATCACATTCATATGAGGAAATAATAAATCATTTTGAAATATCATTCTTACTTCTCTTTGATTTGTAGGTAGATGATTTACTAGACTTTTATTCACAAAGATATCACCTGAATAAGTAAAAGAATTTTGCTTAATACCACATATATATTTAAGTAGTGTTGATTTACCCGCTCCGCTTGGTCCTGTTAACGTAAAAATCTGAGATTGTTCAATTCTAAAATTTAAATTTTCAACTAAAAAAATATTTTTTTCATTTTGTATATTAATATACTTACATTCTATCATAGCGATACCTTATATAAATAATTGTTAATAGTAATCCCGCCGGGAAGAAATTAAGTAATGATCCGGAACTTGCGGTACTGATGCTTTCACCTGAAAAAAGAATAAGGACTTCATTGTTAAATAATAATTCTTCTCCTTTTGTTACAATAATACCTTGAAGAAACTGATAAAAACAAACCGAAAAACTCACTCCAAAAATAATTAAAAAATCATTTGTCATTATAGGTAGCTTGATATAAAAAAAACTTTTAAGTCTTGTAATACCTAAAACGTCAGCATTTTCAATGTATTGAGGGTTAAAATCATCATAGGATTGTTTCGTCATAAAATAGGTATAAGGAAGAATATAAATAAATAATGAGAAATAAAACCAGGTTTTAATAGAAAAGAATGGCAGTGAGCTCATTAAATTACTAATTCCCATCAACATAATATTTTGAGGTATAACTAAAATCATTAAACTTAATAAAAAAAGCATTTTAAATATATTTTTAATATTTTGAGATATTTCTATCATATAAGTCATTATTATTAAGTTAAATATTGAAATTATAGCGCTTAAGAAAATGCTGTGAAAAAATAGTACAGAGTAATTCTCAATCATATAAGACCAACCTTTTAATGTAAACGTAGTTGGAAAAATAGAGGGAAAAAACCAGCTTTTGCTTATAGAGAGAAAAAATGTAATAAAAATGATTGCTGTAAATAACAGAATTACTATTAAAAAAAAAAATTTTCCTATTAATAATGTATTGTAATTTATAGAGATAAATAATCTTGTGTTTGTAAAATAAGAAACTATTGCCTTTCGTAAGAAAAATAATAATAATATTGCTAACCCTACTCCTAAAATTGTAATCATAATTAAAGAATTTAGATGCCGCATTAATTCTGTATTTGTCGAATACCACGATTCAATGATCTTCACGTTAATCATATTAGGAAACTGAGGTCCTAAAATTGAACTAAATTCAAAATTACTAAAACCAAAAGCAATAATAATAAGTATGGGCAATCCCATGGACTTTATCCATAGTGGAAAAATGCAATTCATTAAAGTCGATAAATCGGAATGACCTAGTACTGAAACTTGTTGTTGAATTTGATTAGGATTAATTTTTTTCCATACGCTTAATCCAATAAGTACTAAAAAAGGAACTTCCCGTAATGCTAAACTGAAAATATAAATAAAGTTAGCGAGACCATCCCCTCTAGAACTAATAAAAGGAACTTCATTTCCATAAAAAATAGCAAATAAACGAGCAAATAAGCCACTTGTTGCAAAGAGATATGTGATGCCTATACAGTATGAGATATGAGGAAAACTAATTAAAACAATTAAAAAAGAAGAACTGAAAGACGATTTTTTATATAAATATTCTGTTATAAAAAAAGCAATAAAGATTGCGCATATAGTAGATAATATATTATTAAAAAAAGTGACACTAATTGAAGGTAAGAAATTCATTAAATCATTCAAGAATGATTTAATCGATAATTGATTTATTGATTCATAAAGAATATTACCGATAACTAAAAAAACTATTCCAAATAATAAAAAAATAATTAAAAAGGAAATATTTTGATTAATTAAAAGTTTTAAACCACTCATTTTCGATAGCCTCTGTCCAACTATAATGAGGTTCTTCTAAATAAGGTATCTGATAATTTGGTAAAATATGTACACTTTGTTTATCTAAAAACATTTTTTTTTGTATCTCATTCATTTTGGTAAAGTCTAAAACTGTAGGATCACCCCATATTTCAATATTTGATTTATCTGCTTGTGATTGAGGACTAATTAAATAATTAATAACTTCTAATGATGCTTTTTTATTTGGTGAATTAAAAGGTATGGCCAGATAGTGAGTATTACCAATAGCACCTCCTATAAAAGAAGTAGTGCGAGTGACATCCCTTAAGTTTCCACTATTTACATTGACTGCAGCCATATTAGGATTAAAAGAAATAGTAAGCCATAATTCTCTATTAGACAATAAAGGCACAGTTTCAGCTGCTGACTTAGGAAATCTTTTTCCTTGATTCCAAAGAAATGGATGAATGTCTTTTAAATAAATCATAAGATTTTTTAGAGGCTCGCAAGGATTTAAACAGTTTGAGAAGGGTTTCTGTAATATCGATTGATCATCTACGATTTCATATAATAGCTGTTTTAAAAAAGTAGTACCGTGAAAATCAGGAATCTGAGGGTAAGTAAATCTTCCAGGATTATTTTTAATAAATTTTCTTAATTGTTCGATTGTTTGAGGTGGTTTTTGAATTAATTTACTATCATAAATCAAGACAAATTGAGCTCTTCCCCAAGGAACTTCAAGTCCTTCCACAGG
>CAWUWX010000003.1:0-41246 GCA_963926395.1 uncultured Alphaproteobacteria bacterium | reverse complement strand
TTTTTTACCTCGTGTTTCTTAGTGTTTCTCACCAAAGTTGTGGTGAGCCCAACTGGGTTCGAACCAGTGACACTCTGATTAAAAGTCAGATGCTCTACCTGCTGAGCTATGGGCCCTTATAAAGTACGTTCTGAACATTTCAAATTTTCTTAAGAAAATCAAGAACTGGTTTTGGAACACTTTTACTAATATCACCACCAAGGCGGTGAATTTCTTTAATGAATCTCGATGAAATAAAGTGATATTTCTCAGAGGACATTAAAAAAATTGTTTCAACATCTTTATCAATAGTTCGGTTCATGCCTGTCATCAAGAACTCATATTCAAAATCAGATACAGCTCTTAAGCCCCTAATAATGATATTGGAATTTTTAGATTTAGCATAATCTACTAATAAATGATCAAATTTTTCAATGGTTATTCTTTTTTTAGAATCTTCGTTTAATAAATTGATAGTTTCATGAATAAGTTTAACTCTGGAGTCAGCGTCGAACATATGATTTTTTTTATCATTATTTGAGACTGCTATAATAAGCTCGTCAACGACATGTAGGCTTCGTTCAATTATATCTAAATGTCCTAATGTTAGAGGGTCGAAGGAGCCTGGATAAATTCCAACTCTAGTCATCATCTCCATTTTCTTCTAATCTTGCAACAGCAACTATTTTTTCATTTTTATCGACTTTAAACACAGAAACACCTTGTGAAACTCTACCCACTACTCGAATATTTTCACCTACATTACATCTCAATAATTTACCATTGTCGGAAATTAAAGCTATATTATCTTCAGCACTAACTTTTAAGGACTGGACAACACGACCATTTTTAGGAGTTACAGTAATATTAGTAACACCAGAACCACCTCTATTTGTAATTCTATACTCATAGGCAGAACTTAATTTACCATAGCCGTTTTCTGTTATACATAACAAATATTCTTCCGTATTAGCTAATTCTTGAAATTTTTTATTAATCTTAGAGAGGTCTTTTTTTGCTTCACTTTTAGCTTTGAGATAAGACTCCCTTACATCGATTGAGATTTTATTGTGAAGTAAACTACAAATAGAAACAACTTTATCATCCTTAGATAACTTAATACCTCTGACACCCGATGAACCTAATCCAGAAAACTCTCTTAAATCCTTAGTTGCAAAACGAATAGATTTACCATTTGTTGTAGCTAGTTGAACATCATCATTTTCAATAACGGAAATTACGCCAATCAACCTATCACCAGTCTTTAACTTAATTGCTGTTTTTCCTGATCTTGCTAATTTTCTTGTACCACTCATGGCTACATCTTTCATTTTATTTTTTCTTATATTTCCAAGAGTAGTTGCAAATACTAAATTATAATTTTCAAATTCCTCTATATCTTTAGGTAGTCTTAAAATACTAGAAATTTTTTCATTTTTAGAAATAGGTATTAAATTGATTATAGCCTTACCTTTTGACTGAGGAGTTCCAGGCGGAAGTTCATAAGTCTTAATGGAGTAAACCTTACCTGTAGATGTAAAGAATAAAATTGTACATCTGGTTGTAGCTGCAAAAACCTGTTCAAGGAAATCTTCATCTCTTGTTCCCATAGCTTTTTTACCTTTACCGCCACGCTTTTGATTTTTATATGAGTCTTTAGGTACTCTTTTAATATACCCTTGATGAGAAACAGTTATGACTACATCTTCCTCAACAATTAAATCTTCAGTATCAATATTCTCAAAATCTTGTTCTTGAATGACAGTTCTTCGTGGAGTTGCAAAATTATCTTTCACTTCTGAAAGTTCATTTTTAAGAATTTTTAATAACTCCTTATCGGAATTAAGAATTTTAAGATAACCATTAACATCATCAATTAAATCTTTCAAACTAGTAAATAAATCTTCTCTTTCTAAAGCTGTCAGCTTTTGGAGTCTTAATTCCAAAATAGCCTTTGCTTGTTCTTCATCTAAATTAATCTTATTAGAAACTATTTTAGTAGAGGGGCTAATTAATTTAACGTATTCAACAATATTAGATTTAATTGGCCAATTTTTCGCCAATAGTTTTTCTTTAGCTTCAGAAGGATTTTTAGACTTTTTAATTAAATCAATAACTTCATCTATGCTGTTGACTGCTATGGATAGACCTATAAGTAAATTAGCTTTGTCTCTCGCTTTATTAAGCTTAAATACAGTTCTTTTTGTTATAACTTCTTTTCTAAATTCTATAAAATAAGTTAAACCGTCGTGTAAATTGAGAACAACAGGCCTTGTTTCATTTAAAGCTAACATATTACTGCTAAAAGATGTTTTCAGAGGGGTGTATTGAAATAATTGGTTTTTTACAACCTCATCCATAGCAGAAGATTTTAGTTCTATCACAATACGTACGCCTTCTTTATTCGACTCATCTCGAATATCGCTAACACCTTCGATCACTTTACTGTTTACTACTTCCGCAATTCTTTCAAGTAATTTTGACTTATTTTGTAAGTAAGGAATTTCTGTTATTACGATTGCATTTTTATTTCTAATTTGTTCATCATGAAGCTTGGACATGACTGTCACAGAACCTCTTCCGGTTTCATACATTGAAAGTAGACCTGCGGTTCCAGAAATGATTCCCCCTGTAGGAAAATCAGGACCTTTGACAATTTTATGTAATTGTTTTGATGTAGTATCAGGTTCGTCAACTAGCTTGAGAGTTGCGTCTATAATTTCGCCTAAATTATGAGGTGGTATATTCGTCGCCATACCTACGGCGATACCACTTGCGCCATTAACAAAAATATTTGGAAATTTAGATGGGAGCACCTTTGGCTCTTGTAAGGTTTCATCATAGTTTGGTCTTGTAGGAACAGTGTCAAACTCTAACTCTTCTAGCATGTAGGATGTAACTTTTCCTAAGCGAGCTTCGGTATAACGCATTGCAGCAGCAGGATCACCATCCATAGAACCGTAGTTACCCTGACCATCAATTAAAGGTAATCTCATCGTAAAATCTTGAGCCATTCTCACCATAGCTTCATAAATTGAGGAATCACCATGAGGATGATATTTACCCATTACATCTCCAACTATACGTGCAGATTTTTTATAAGGTTTATTATGATGATAGCCAGCCTCATACATTGAATATAAAATTCTTCTGTGAACAGGCTTTAGTCCATCTCTGATATCGGGTAATGCTCTTGATACGATAACGCTCATAGCGTAATCGAGATAACTGTTCTCTAATTCAGTTGTGATATCAATATTAGGATATATTTTATCTTCCAATACATCTAACTGAGTGCCACTAATTTTTTTTTTCTTTACCAATTAATTTAAATTTAAAAAGGGATATCGTCGTCAAGTTTAGTTGCTGTTGAGTTATCATCCGTCGGACTCATAGCTTCATCTGCAGCTGATTCTATCTGATCATTCTGTTGAGTTATTCCTGATTGGGCTCTTGTGTCTAACATAGTTAGAACACCGGAATAATTTGGTATTACAACTTCAGTTGTATATTTATCTACACCATTATTATCTGTCCATTTTCTAGTTTGTAGTTGACCCTCAACGTAAATTTTAGATCCTTTTTTTAGATATTTTTCACATATATCAGCTAATTTCTCATTAAAAACAATGACTCGATGCCATTCGGTTTTGTCTTCCATTTGTTGAGTTTCTTTATTTCGATATTTAGTAGAAGTGGCTATTGAAAAACTTGCAAACCTACCTCCATTAGAAGTAGAACGAACCTCAGGATCTTTACCTAGGTTACCTAAAAGAATTACTTTATTTACTGATCCAGACATGTATTTATTACTATAATAAGAATATATAAATATAAAGCAATTACCTAAATTTTGATACTTAATTCATGAAAAAAAATTCACCTCTTACTCATATCATCATTAAGAATGCCTATGAGCATAATTTAAAGAATCTAACATTAGAAATACCTAAAAATAAATTAATTGTGATCACAGGGGTAAGCGGTTCAGGTAAATCTACATTGGCATTTGATACCATTTATGCTGAAGGACAAAGAAAATATATAGAATCACTGAGTTCATATGCGAGGCAATTTCTTGATATGATGGATAAACCAAAAGTAGATAAAATAGAAGGCTTGTCTCCTGCAATATCTATAGATCAAAAAACTACCTCAAAAAACCCTAGATCAACAGTAGGTACAGTAACTGAAATTTATGATTATTTAAGAGTGCTTTATGCAAGACTTGGAGTCCCCTATTCTCCTGCTACCGGCAAACCTATTAAAGGATTAACAAGTTCAGAAATAATCGAAGAAATACAAAGTAAATTTATTAATAAAAAGATTATTATTATGTCCCCTATTATAAAAGGAAGAAAGGGAGAATATAAAAAAATCTTTGAAGAGTATTTTAAAAAAGGTTATGAAAGATTTTATGTAAATAATAAACTGTATGAAAAAAAAGATATACCCGAATTAAGTAAAAATTTTAAACATACGATTTCAATAGTGATTGATCGTATTATCCCATCAAAAGACAATTTAGAAAGAGCCGCCAATAGTGTTGAAATATGTCTTAACGAGAGTGAAGGAAATATAGAGATACTAGATATTGAAACTAATGACCTTCATAAATTTTCAAATAAATTTATGTGTCCAGTAAGTGGTTTTAGCATAGATGAAATTGAGCCAAGAATTTTCAGTTTTAATAATCCTTACGGTGCATGTAAAAAATGTGATGGACTGGGTGAAATAGAATGTTTTGACGAAGATTTATTAGTTCCTGATAAGAATTTATCATTTAATCAGGGTTCAATAAATTTTTGGTCTGATAAATCAAAAACTAAATTATACCCTAGAATAAAAAAAATATTTGATGAGAGTAAATCATCCAATACACTTTGGTCTGAACTCTCTGAAAAAATTAGAAATGAGATATTATATGGAAATAAAGATTTTGATGGACTGATTCATATTATGGATCATATCTACGATGGATCTAGTAGTTGGTGGAGACAGTGGGAATTAGAAAAATTCAGAAGCTCAAAAAATTGTTCTAGTTGCCAAGGTATGAGACTTAATGAAAAATCCCTTTGTGTTAAAATAAAAGAATTGAATATATCTCAATTTACTCAATTAAGTATTGAGGATGCCAGAAACTGGATTTCCACTTTTGATAAAAATCTCAATAAAGAACTAGTAAAAATTGCCGAACCCCTTAAAAAAGAAATACTTTCAAGATTAGAATTTTTAAATAAAGTTGGGTTAGGTTACTTAAGTATTTCTAGAAAAAGCGGAACATTATCAGGAGGTGAATCGCAGAGAATAAGACTAGCCAGTCAAATAGGGTCTGGTTTAACAGGTGTGACATACGTTTTGGATGAACCTTCAATTGGTCTTCATCAAAAAGATAATCATAAACTGATTAATACTCTTAAAAATCTTAGAGAACTGGGAAATACTATAATTGTTGTCGAACATGATGAAGATATCATCAAAGAAGCTGATCATGTAATAGACATTGGGAAATTTGCAGGAAAGAATGGTGGAAATATAATGTCTGAAGGATCTTATAAAAAAATCATTGCTAATAAAAATAGTCTTACAAGCTCGTACCTAACTGGCAATATACCAAGATATAAAAATTTAAAAAAAACTTTAATTAAAGATAATTTTATTAAAATAAAAGAAGCAGAAGGTAATAATTTAAAAAAAATATCTATTGATTTTCCTCTTAAAAATTTTATCTGTGTGACTGGTGTTTCAGGTAGTGGTAAATCAACTTTAATTAATGAAACTCTTTATGGTGCTATTAATAATAGAATTAATGAAAAAATAATTAGAACACTCCCCTATAAGTCTATCGAGGGAATTGATGAAATTGACAAAGTAATTAATATTAATCAATCACCAATTGGAAGAACGCCCAGATCAAATCCCGCAACATATGTTGGATTGTTTGCTCCTGTCAGAGATTGGTTTGCCAGTTTACCAGAAGCTAAAGTCAAAGGATATAAACCCGGTAGATTTTCCTTTAATGTGAAGGGTGGAAGGTGTGAGAGTTGTGAGGGCGATGGGCTGAAAAAAATAGAAATGCATTTTTTAGCTCCTGTTTACGTAAAATGTGAAGTTTGTAATGGCAAACGTTACAATAAAGAAACTCTTTCAGTTAAATATAATAATAAACATATTAGTGATATTCTTGATATGACAGTTGATGATGCTTGTGATTTTTTTAAGGCAAATCCCCAGGTATTTTCGAAACTCAAAACATTAAAAGAAGTTGGACTTGGGTATATTTCTATAGGCCAATCAGCAACCACCCTATCAGGAGGAGAAGCTCAAAGAATTAAATTAGCAAAAGAATTATCCAGAAGACAAACTGGTAAAACATTGTACATTTTAGATGAACCGACAACTGGATTACATTTTGATGATATTAAAAAGTTATTAGAAATTCTTCATAGACTTGTTGAGTATGGTAATACGGTAATAGTAATTGAACATAATTACGATGTCATCAATTCAAGTGATTGGTTAATTGACCTAGGACCTGAAGGTGGAGTTAATGGCGGAGAAATACTTTTTGAAGGAACACCAAATCAACTAACTAAAATAAGTAGTAATTTTACCGGTAAGTATTTAAAAAAATATCAAGAATCTCTTGATTTTAATACAGATTCATAATTTAGAGCATGTATCATTGGTAGGCCTAAAAAAATCGATGAATAAGTTCCAATCAGTACGCCAAAAATAAATACTATCGGCATTTCAGTGAGGTTAACTGGTGCTAAAATAACAAGACAAATTAAAGCAAGAATGGTCGTGAAACTTGTAAGAATAGTTCTTCTCAAATTTAAAATAATAGATTTATTGATCATGGATGGGAGATTAATCTTAACGTCTTCTTCTGAACTCAACGTTCTTAATCTATCAAATAAAACAATCGTATCGTTGATACTGTATCCGGCTATAAGCAAAATAGCAGCTATCATGGTTAGATTAAATTCAATATTAAATATACTCATGAAGCCTATAGATATGAACACATCATGAAGTAATGCTAATATTCCAGCAAAAGCAAATTGCCAGTCAAACCTAATCCAAATATAAAGTGCGATGACAAAAATTGAAGACAATAAAGCGTAAATAGCATTTTGAATTAAATCAGAGCTAAATGTAGGCTCTATATATTCAGACATTAGTATCTCTATATTTATTAAAGTAGAAACACTCTCCTTTAAAGAGTCTAGGAATAATTTATCATCAATACCGGACTCAATTCTAACGCTATAAACATTAGAAGATATTTCTTTCTTAACGATAACCTCTCTTGAGGTATCGATCCTCGAAAATATATTATTTAATTCCTGATTACTTAAATCCGATCTGACTTCCACATTAAAGCCACCTTTAAAATCAATTCCTAAATTTAAACCTTTAAAAAAAATAAAGAGAATAGTCATTACAATTAAGAAAGATGATGCCATATAGGACAATTTGCGATACTTAAAAAAGTCTATCATTTAATTTTAAGACCAGTCTTTTCAATAGGAACAATTTCAAGAAATAATTTTAAAATGATATAAGTAACAATAAGAGAAGAAAAGATTCCTATAATTAAAGAAATAGAGAAACCTCTAATTGGGCCAAAGCCAAAAGCAAATAAAAAAATTGCAGCAAATACAGTCGTCAGATTTGAATCTAGAATAGTAATAAAAGCAGAATTAAATCCTGAATTTCTCGGGTCATCAGATTTATTTAAAAAGTTTTCTTTTATTCTTTCATACACCAATACATTTGCATCAACACACATACCAATCGTCAAAACAATTCCTATAACGCCGGGCAGGGTTAAAGTAGCGTTCATTAAAGACATTAAAGAAAATAATAATAATAAACATGTAATAATTGAAATTGCAGTAAAAAGTCCCGAAACTTTATAATAAGCAATCATAAAAATAGTAATGGCAATGAGAGCTATAATACTGGCATAAATACCTTTTGTGACTCCCTCTTTACCTAAAGAAGGACCAACTTGTTTTTCTTGAATAATTGAAATATCAGTTGGTAGAGATCCAGATTTTAATATGATGGCTAAATTATTAGCTTCTTCATTAGTGAAATTACCTGAGATTACACCCGCTCCACCACTTATAGTATCTCTTACAACTGGTGCGCTAATTAAAGTTCCGTCTAAAACAATTGCAAATCTTTTACCTACATTTTTTTCGGTCAGGTCACCAAAAATTTCAGCTCCAGCCTTATTTAAAGAAAATGACACTACTGGTGAATTATTATCATACTGCATAGACGCATCTTGAATGTAGTCTCCAGTTAAGCTTGGTCTTTCCATCACCCTGACGCTTTCATTAGTCTCAATATTTTCTAATAAAATTGTGTCTACATAGGAATTTTTTTCTATATGAAAATTTAATTCAGCAGTCTTAGAAATAATTTCTTTTACATTTTGATTTAGGCTACCTGGAATTTCTAATAAAATTCTATTTAGACCTGTTTTTTGAATAGAGAGTTCTTTATTTCCAAGAAAATCTACTCGAGACCTAATGATTTCAACAGCATTTAAGGTCATATCAGAAATAGACTTTTTAAAAAATTGACTCTCTATCTCTATAATTGAAATTGATTCCGTTTTTTTATTTAAAGTTAATCCCATAGATTGCATAACAATGTTAGTTAATTTTGTTAAATCTTGGGCGTTATCTATTTCAATTTGACCATTATTAATTGATGAATTTAAGTCATAATCTAATTCTAACTGAGAAACTATTTTAAGAAGTAAATTTTTTTTAAAAACGTCTTCCGATAGCTCTAATAAAAAAGAGCTACCGCCTTGAATATCTAATCCATAATTAATTTTATTTGAAGATTCAAGATTCTGAAAATTAGGCTTAATAGCAAAATAACAAAAAACTAAAATTAGCAATGTAGACCAGAGTCTCCATTTTTTTAAAATATTCATTTAATTAATCAGTTGTTATTTGCAATCAATTAAATTAATTATTTTGCAATATCTGCAACCATACCTTTTGCTACTTTAACAGTTACATTATCTGCAACCTCTAAAGAAATAGTCCCATCTTCATTGACGTAATGAATTGTCCCCATAATTCCGCCTTGAGTAACAACTTTGTCACCTTTTTTAAGGTTGGTTATCATTTCTTTATGACTTTTAAGTTTTTTTTGCTGCGGTCTAATTAATAAAAAATAAAATACTACAAAAATTAGTATTAGAGGTAATATGCCTGATAATTGTTCCATTATAAAATCCTTTGAATATATAAAAATAAACCATAAAATCTCAACAAACACCCATGAAGTCAATATAAAATTGAAAAATAAACATATATTATGCTGGAATCATCATAAAAATGATTTTGAAAAAATATCTATAGCCAATGTTATGGATATAACGTCCTTATATGGACTGAATGAGCAGATAAATAAGATTCAAAAGAATACTGATGCCTTTGTTTCCGGACTACCCTTTAACCATGGTTTATTATGGGGCGTAAGAGGTAGTGGAAAAAGTAGTTTAGTCAGAGCTATTTTAAAAAATTTATTATTAAAAAATTCAAACTTCGATGTACTTGAAATTAATAGCGAAGATATTGAAGATCTTCCTAATATATTTCTAAATCACAAATTTAAGAAAAAAATTATTATATTCATTGACGATCTATCTTTTGAGCAAAATGATAGAAGGTACATTCAATTTAAATCTTTTTTAGAAGGTTCATTTTATACTAGTCAGTTTCAATTTTTAACATACGTAACATCTAACAGAAGACATTTAATGAGGAGAGATATGGTAGACAATGAAAGATCATCGGCTATTTCACAAGACGAAGGAGTGGAAGAAAAAGTTTCTTTATCAGATAGATTTGGCTTATGGGTTAGTTTTCACAATATCAACCAAGATGAATATATAGCAATAGTAAAACATTATTTTTCATTACATCATATTACCTTCAATGAAGATATTCAAAGAGAGTCTTTAAAATGGATTTTCAGTAGAGGAAATAGAACCGGAAGATCAGCAAATCAATTTTTTAAAAATTTCTGCTTAGAAAATAATATTATTTTAGATTAATAGTTTTTTTCCCACCCATGTAAGACACTAAAACATCAGGCACTGTAATTGATCCATCTTTATTTTGATAGTTTTCAACAATAGCTATAAGAGTTCTTCCAACAGCTAAACCTGAACCATTTAGAGTATGAAGATATACATTACCCTCTTTAGATTTAAATTTTGCATTCATACGTCTAGCTTGAAAATCACCACAATTACTACAAGAAGATATTTCTCTATATTTAGATTCACTTGGGAGCCAGACTTCAATATCATAAGTTTTTTTAGCAGAAAATCCCATATCGCCAGAACTTAGTAGCACTACTCTGTAGCTTAATTTTAGATCGTTAAGAATTGAGGTTGCACAATTTAGCATTCTTTCTAACTCTTCGTTGGATTCTTCTGGTTTTACCAATGAAACAAGTTCTACTTTTGAAAATTGGTGCTGACGTATCATCCCCCTTGTATCTCTTCCAGCTGCACCTGCTTCAAGCCTATAGCATGAAGTCCAGGCAGTATATCTAGCAGGTAGGTTTTTTTCATTAGCAATTGAATCTAAATGTAAATTAGTAAGAGGAACTTCAGCTGTAGGAATAAGCCAATGATCACTATTTGTTTTAAATAAATCATCAGAGAATTTAGGAAGTTGTCCAGTTCCAAAAGCTGCAGCATCTTTAACAAGATTAGGAGGATTAACCTCAGTATAACCATAATCTGTAGTGTGTTTATCAAGCATAAAATTAGCAATCGATCTTTCAAGTCTAGCAAAATCATTTTTAAGATAAACAAAACGTGAACCTGATACTTTTGCAGCTTGATCAAAATCCATCATTTGTAAATTTTCACCTAAAACATAATGAGCCAATGGATCAAAATCAAAAGAAGGAATTTCACCGATAGTTTTAATTAACTTATTAGAATCTTCATCCTTACCAACAGGGACTTCTGGGTCTGGTAAATTTGGAAGTGATGACAAAATTAAATGAATCTCTTCATCAATGATGAATAATTTTTTTTCTAAAGAATCAATTTTTTCTTTAATTGAATGTACCTCTTCTTGAAGTTTTAATTTTTCAGAATCTTGTGATGATGCAAATTGTGAAGAAATACTTTTACGTTGAGAACGCAGGTCTTGAGAAGATGTAAGTATTTCTCTCTTAGATTTATCTAAATCTAGTATTTTTTTTGAATGAGGCTCTAAAAATCTTAATTTAAGAAAATTATCAAAATCCTCAGGGTTATTCCTAATAAAATTTATATCATGCATCTTTTTTATTTTTTTTCTTTTTTTCTAAAAATCTAGAAATTAATATTGATATTTCATAAAGGAGAATTATAGGTAATGCTAGTGAAATTTGAGAAAAAGGATCTGGAGGGGTGATTATAGCAGCAAAAACAAAAGATAAAACAATCGCATATTTTCGAAATGAAACTAGCTGATGAATAGATAAAATACCAAATCTAACACATAGAAGCAGAACTACAGGAAGCTGAAAAGCTAGCCCAAAAGCAAAAATAAATGTCATCATTAATGAAAGGTATTCATTCATTTTAGCCTGAAGAGTTATATTGATGAGATCTGATTGAGAAGACTGGAAGCTCAGAAAAAAATTCCATGCGATAGGTGAAATTAAATAATAAACAGTAGAGGCCCCAAGAAGAAATAAGAAAGGAATTGCCACTAATGTAGGAAATGAAATAGATTTTTCTTTTTTAAGTAATCCCGGTGAAACAAAACTCCATATTTGATATGAAAGAAACGGGAAAGTAATAAAAGCAGCTGTAAAAAAAGAAA
Organism: uncultured Alphaproteobacteria bacterium; assembly: GCA_963926395.1. Taxonomy (GTDB): domain Bacteria; phylum Pseudomonadota; class Alphaproteobacteria; order HIMB59; family HIMB59; genus HIMB59. The sequence continues at coordinate 29,394 of CAWUWX010000003.1, read as the reverse complement.
CTTTAACATTAGTCAAAAAGGCTTCCTGAAGAGCTGTGTAAATTAATCCATTCCCCTCACCTAAAATATCAGTAAGTGGTTTAGCTAGGAAAACAAAAATTTGTTTTGAAAAATAAAAACAAACTATAAAGGATAATATAAAAAAAATTATTGATATTAATAATTTTTTTCTCAATTCCTTTAAGTGATCAAAAAAATTCATTGAATCGTTCAATTTTTCACTAGACATCTTTTTCCAAATCTAAAATTTCTTTATTATTTTTATCAATGAACTCGTCTAAATCTTTGCCTTCTTTGGTAATTACTTCTTTTGTATTTAAAATTTCTTTTTTGATGTCTTTTATTTCAGAAAATTCAGCTACCTCTTCTACAGTTTTTGTAAATTCTCTAGATAAACCTCTGACATTAGCTATGACTGATTTAATGGTTTTTATTACGGTAGGTAATTCTTTAGGTCCTACTAAAATGACACATACAATTAGGATGATGGACATTTCCATCCAACCTAAAGAAAACATTAATCTTCCTTTTTAGTATCGTCTGAAGAGTCCGACTTATCTTCATCATCAGACATATCTTTTTTAAAAGATTTTATTCCTTTAGCCATATCAGACATCAGTGATGGTATTTTACCTTTTCCAAATAGCAATAAAACTATTATTAAAACAATAATCCAATGCCATAAGCTGAAAGTTCCCATAGTTTAAAAATATCTTATTTAGATGTTAATTTCTACTAAAAATAAATATATGCCTAGTATCTAGCTCAATTGAAACAGAACTAGCTGCTTCGGGAAGAAAGTCACCTGATACTTTACTATGCATATGAAATTTTTCTCCGGTACTGTCTGAAACGGTCATATGAACAATAGCATAATTACCAATAAATTTTGAATCGACGACAATTCCATTTACTTCACTTATAAGTGGTGATTTTTCTTTATTAAGAATTAGGGCTTCAGGTCTAATAACAATATCCACATTATCGCCATTAGCAAAATCCAAAGCTTTAATTTTACCAATAGGAGTACTGCAATAACCATCGAAAACTTTAGTGCTATATAAATTAATTTCTCCAAACAAAGAAGCTACATAACTATTTTTCGGATTATAAAAAATATCATAAGGAGTTCCAACTTGGACAATAGACCCATGATTAATAACAATTATCTGATCACTTAAGAACATAGCTTCTTCAGCATTATGAGTAACTATTATGGCAGATGACTCTAAACTTTTAATTAAGTGAAGAGTGTCGTCTATAATTTCTTTTTTTAAGGATGTATTTAAGTCAGAAAAAGGTTCATCTAATAATAATAATTTTGGCTGAACCGCAATAGATCTAGCTAAAGCGACCCTCTGCTGTTCGCCTCCACTTAATTGATGAGGATATTTAGTGAGAAAATTTTCTATTTTTGCCAAAGCGATTACTTGGTCTGTTAGTTGTTTTTTATTCTTTTGGGAGCTGGCTGCAAAACTGATATTTTCCAAAACTGTCATATGAGGGAAAAGAGCGAAATCTTGAAAAACATAAGAGATAGATCTTTCTTCAGGAGGTAAATTAATTTTTTTATGATTAACAAGATTATCATGAAGATAAATTTCACCTTCTTGAATTTCTTCTAATCCAGAAATTAATCTTATTAAAGTCGTCTTACCACAACCAGAAGGACCTAAAATAGAAATGATGGAATTATCTTCTATTTTAAAACTTATGTCGTCTAAAGCTTTAATATTATCAAAATAATGTGTTAAATTCCGAACATCAAGTATCATTAGAATTATTATCTAGTTGGCTTTGGGAAAAGTCATCTAGATTTTCTTCTTCGACAGTGTCATCAACTAAAATATCATCAGAATCTAAGCTGTCTGATACTTCCTGAATATTTAAAGAGGAAAAATTTTCATTCAAAATACCAGAATTTCTAAGCTCTTCAATACCAGGTAAATTATCTAATGTACCTAATCCAAAATGAAGAAGGAAATCATCAGTAGTATTCCAAAGAATAGGTCTGCCCGGAACTTCTTTTCTTCCACCAGGTTGTATCCAGTTGAGTTCCATAAGTTGATCTAAGATACCCTGCCCAATTATTACCCCTCTTATTCCTTCGACTTCAGATTTAGTAATTGGCTGATGGTAGGCTACTATAGAAAGAGTTTCTATTGCTTGCTTAGAAAGTTTTTTTTTAATTTGTCTTTTTTCATGAAAAATTTCACTTAAATTTTCATTTGTAACAAAGATCCATCCATTCCCAATATTTCTTAAGTTAATTCCTTTATTAGCATAATCATTAGCGAGAGTATTTAACATAGGAGAAATATCTTCATGTAAATCTAAACGCTTTTTAATTTCATCTTCTTTAATGGGTTTTGTTGATGAAAAGATCAACGCCTCAACTTTTTGAATTGTATTACTCATATTTTTTATAATAAATATCTGTAAAAGGCATAGCTTGCTTAATTACCAGAGTTTTTTCAGAATCATGACTTTTTTTAGCCATTTGAAGACCCGCACCAAAAGTAGAAGAGATGAATGATTTATTAAGTAATTTATTTTGTAATTTTTCAGGCATAAGACTCTCTAGAGAAAACCAATCGTCATAAGAAGAAATTTTATCTTTAAGTACTTTTTGACCATCCTTTATAGAAAAAAGTTTAATAGAAGAGAATTTTAAAGTGTAGTTTTGATTTCTTCTATAAATATCAGTATAAGCTTTTAATAAATCATAAAGCTTGTCTTTTATGATATAAGATTTTTCAACTTTTAACTTAAATTTATTCTTATTAGGAAAAAACTCTTCTTCAAACTTAGGTAATTCAAATAATGTCTTGGAATTTTTATTCAGTAATTCGAGAATAGTTAATCTATTAGTTAAGAATCTAGTTACTTTTTTAACATCCTCATCTTTATCCTTATTCACTAAGAATTTGGATTTTAAAAAAATCATAATAGCTGCCATAAGTAGATATTCAGAGGCTAAATCAATATTGACAGACTTAATATTGTCAATAAATCTAAGATATTGATTACATAGATCTAAGATAGGTAATTTTTTAATATCATATTTATTTTTACTTACTAGATCCAGTAGTACATCAAGAGGACCTTGATATTCATCTATTGATACATTTAAATTAGATTCCATTTTTTTTTAAAATATTATCATAAATATCCCTATAATCCTTAATATTAATATCTTTAAATATAGATTTTTTTTTAATCCAATTTTTTTTATTTTTTATAAATAAACTGTATCTATCTGTCTTATTAAAATTTTCAGAAAAATAAATATATTTATCAAAATTATTTGAACAATCTAAAAGAATATCAATATCAACCTTGTTTGATAAATCGCAAATCGCTTGATGATCAAATTTTACTGCCTTCATAGAAAGATCATCAGTCATCAATAGACCCTGAAAATTAATTTTAGTTCTTATTATTTGATTAATAATTTTTTCAGAAAATGTAGCTATATAATTTGGATCAATTTTTTTATATATAATATGTGCCGTCATAGCCAAAGGTAAATAGTTGAAATTTTTAAAAGAGGTGAGATGAGGAGCTAGTTCATTCAAAGAAATATTTGTAGAAGGTATTACTTGATGACTATCTTTTGATGTCACGCCATGACCCGGAATATGCTTAACTACAGGGATTAATCCAAATTTAAAATTATTTAAAATAATAATTTCATTTAGTTTTTTAACGATTTTTAAATTAGGGCCGAATGATCTTTTAGAAATAAATTTAGCAGTTTTAGTGATCGGTATATCCAATACAGGAACAGTATTCGAATTAAAACCCCATTCATTTAAATAATAGGATGTGATGTAAGACTTGAGATAAATAAGAATTTTAGCCAATTCTTTATTTTTTAAATAGATTTTATAATAATCATAATTATTCAAAAAATTAAGATGTTTAAAAAATTTAAAACGATCAACTATGCCACTTTCTTGATCTACGAAAATTAAAGTAGAAGGTGATAGTATTTTAAGACTATTAATAAGTTTTTTTAATTGGTCTATAGTTTGGATATTTCTAGAGAAGAAAATAATTCCAAAAGGTTTATATTTTTCAATATATTTAATTTCTTCTTTTTTTAGAATGGTTGATGTTAAAGAGATTATGATAGGAGTTTTCATTTAATGAAATCTAAAATATCAGGCTCAATTAAAAGAATATTATTTGTCAAAAAATATTGAAAGTAATTTGAATACAGATAGAAACTTAAAATAAAAATAATAATAAAAATTAAAGAGATTATGATAAATTTTAATTTTTTATAGATTTTCACTTAGTTACATTTCAGTCTTCGGCTTTATACCTAATATGCCTAGACCTTCATTTAGCGTATACTGAAATCGGTTAAGTAAGAATTCTGTTTTAGATGTAATATTTTTATCATTATCTAAAAATCTTAATTCAGGTCTGTCTTTTGATGCTGACCAATAGGAATGAAAGGAAGAGGCAAGACTTTCTAGATAATGAGCTATTAAATGCACCTCATTACGATTGGAAGCCTGTTGAATAACTTCATTCCATTGAAATATTTTTTTATAAAGTATTTTTAATTCTGGTGACCAAACTATTGATTTTTTGATTATTTCATTTTTTTTACTTAATACGGAGTGTGATCTAGCTGAAGCATACTGAATATAATATATGGGATTTTCCTTATTTTCCTTTTTAATTAGGTCGATATCTAAATCCATATGAGTATCATTTTTTCTATAACACATAAAATATCTAAAATTATCAACGCCTATTTCGTTAATTAGTATGTCTAATTCAAAAATAGTACCTTCTCGTTTTGATAATTTTTGAATAACATTATCTCTTTTTAAATTAACAATTTGACAAAAAACGACTTTAAAATCAATTTCCTTATGAACAGAAGTTAAGGCTGATTTAAGTCTAGTTAGATAACCTAAATGGTCAGCTCCCCAAATATTAATTAATATATCAAAACCCCTATGAACTTTATCTAGATGATAAGCAATATCATTAGCAAAATAAGTTGGAGTCCCATCATTTTTAGTAAGAGCCCTATCTTCATCATCTCCAAACTGAGATGACCTAAAAATCAATATATTATTATCTTTTTTAGTTTGATCATAATCTTTTGGCTGCTGGAGCTTACCTTCATAAACTAAGTTATTTTCTTTTAATATAGAAAGGGCTTTAGAAAAATGATCTTTTTGCATAATTTCAGTTTCATAAATTATAGAATTAAAATTAATATTAGTAGATTTTAAAACGCTCAATGACCTTGCAACTAAATTCTTAATAGCAAAATCAACAATTTGTATTTTTTGATCATCAGAAAGATCGGCTTTAAATAAAACTTTAAATTCTTGATAGCAAGAGTCAGCTATTTCTTTTATATAGTCACCTTTATAGAACTGCTTAAAGGGTAAGGATAAATTATATTTTTCAGAGATAGAGAATAATAATGAAGATAAAAACTCATTGATTTGGTTACCAGTATTATTAACATAATATTCTCTGTTTACTTTGTATCCATTAAATTCATACAGATTAGACAATACATCCCCTACTACAGCACCTCGACCATGAGCTAAGTGCAATGGACCAGTTGGGTTAGCGGAAACAAATTCTATATTTAAGAATTTTGATTTAATTGGCCTATCTTCTTGAAATGAAATTAAGTCGTCAAATCCCTTTTCACTTAGAAAAAAATTAATGAAACCTGGTCCGGCCAGTTCAGATTTTTCAACTAATGGATGTGTGAAATTTTTAAGAATGATTTCTGCAATTTTTTTAGGAGACATAGAAAGTAATTTTGCATACTGCATACAAATATTAGTTGTCAAATCGCCCTTTTCATCAAATAGCAATTCTAACTGGATGCTATCTTCATCAATATTCAAATCTTTCTTGTAGATTAAAAGGGCTTTTTTGAGATTTTCTTTAATAGATTTAAACATTATTTTGATGAAAATTTATTGCAAATTGATCAGTCATTCCGCATATGTAATCAATGATAACTCTTTTTTTAGATTCATCATCATCTATTTTGCTCAACCAACTATCAGGTAAAGATTTTACATTATTCATCAGAAAATCAATTACAAATCTAACTATTGATTGTGCGCTCTCTTTTCCTTTTATGACGAGATCCGATGTATAAAAATTATTAAATAAAAATTTTTTGAGTTCCAATACTAGAATTTTTGATTCAGGACTAAATTCAACTAAAAACTTTTTATGATGAATTACTTCGGATGCTGTACTTATACTAGAGTCAGTTATATTTTTTATTGTTTGTTTAAAAACATCTAAAATTAAAAAATTAATTATAAATCTTGTTAAGTTATTTCTAAAAATATCTAAATCAGTAATATCTTCCATTTTATATTTTGAAATTTCAAAAAAATATTTTAAAGATTGAATTTGCTCCAAAGAAATAGCTTTAGACCTTAAAGCATCATCAAAATCATGAGCAATATAAGCTATGTCATCACAAATAGCAGCCACTTGAGCTTCGAGAGATGGGTTTAGACCTAGGTCAAAAATAAAATTTTTAGATAAATTAAAATCATATGAACTATTTAAAACTGGTCCGTTGTGTTTAATGATACCGTCTAATGTTTCCCAAGATAAATTTAATCCTTCATAATCGATATATTTCTTTTCTAGCAAAGTAACCTGTCTGAAAGATTGGACGTTATGATTAAATGTTTTATCAATTTCTTGAACAATAATTTCTTCACCTGCATGACCGAAAGGGGTGTGTCCCAAGTCATGAGAAAGAGCTATTACTTCAGACAAATCTTCATTTAAACCTAATCTTCTCGACAGAGATCTGGAAAGCTGAACAACTTCTAAAGTATGTGTTAATCTATTTCTATAATAGTCGCCTTTTTCAAACATAAAAACTTGGGTTTTGTCTTTTAACTTTCTGAAAGCTGTAGAATGAAGGACTCTGTCTCTATCACGTTCAAAAATATCTCTCACATCGGTCTTTATTTCTTTAAGTCTACCTTTGGACAAATCATTTTTAACTGATAAATTAAAATACATATGGTTGATATTAATATAACAGATAGTGCTATAAGTAAAATTCAAGAAGTCCTTAAGAGTCAAAATAAAAATTTCTTTAGAATTAAGGTAAAAGGAGGTGGATGCTCAGGATTTCAGTATATTTTTAAAACTGATAGCGAATATTCAGAAGAAAAAGACAATATCTACAAACTTAAAGAAATTGATATTGTTATAGATAAGAAGTCTCTTCCGTTTATTAAAGACTCAGAATTAGATTACAAAAATGAGTTAGTGGGTTCAAGCTTTTCAATCACTAACCCAAATGCGAAAAATTCATGTGGGTGTGGAAGTTCATTTAGTATCTAAAAGTGAAAATAATATCTTGGAATGTTAACTCAATAAGAGCGCGCGAACCATTAGTTGAGAAACTAATTCAAAAAGAAAATCCTGATATTTTATGCCTTCAGGAATTAAAAACAGAAGATAAAAGTATTATAGATAATTTTTTCCAATTACATGGCTATGAAAATATTAGCGCAACACAAAAAGCTTATAATGGCGTTGCTATTGGATATAAAAATCAAAATACAATAAGAACTATTGATTTAGATAATCTCAATACCCTTCAAGCAAGAAATAATTGTATTTTGATAGAGGATCAAAAAACCGTTATTCTTAATTGTTACTTTCCTAATGGGAATCCAATAGGAACTGATAAATTTGAACTAAAAACAAATTGGATGAAGGTAATGCTAGAACTTCTAAAAGAACTTAAAAGAGAATATAATGTTATTATAACTGGAGATTTTAATGTCATTCCTCATGATTTAGATGCTCACGATATTAAAAAATATAAAAATGATGCGCTAGCATCAAAGGAAGCTAGAAAATTTTTCTTTAGTTATAAAAATTTAGATTTAATAGATCCTTTTGAGTTTCAAGATAAAGTCTCAACATATACATTTTTTGATTACAAAACTTATAAATTTGGCAAAAATGAAGGCATAAGAATAGATTTTTTTCTTATATCGCCCTACCTATTTAAAAATATAAAAAGTACAAGAGTCTTGAAAGAATATAGAGACATGGAAAGACCTTCTGACCATTGTCCTATTTTATTAGAATTAGATATCTGAGTACATTCTTTTTTCTTTTTTTGCACCTGGTTGAGTAAGCGCTCCTAAATATGCTGGCCCGACTGTTTGAGCGTATTTCCATAATGCACCTGAAGTAAATTCAGGGTCTTTAGGTTTCCATTTTTTCTTCCTCTCAGCAAGGATTTCTTCAGAAACATTTAAGTTTAAAGTATTTTTTAGAGCATCTATTTCTATCTCATCTCCATCTTCTACTAAGGCGATTGGGCCACATTCGAAAGCTTCAGGACCAACATGTCCAATACAAAAACCTCTAGTACCACCAGAAAAACGACCATCTGTAATTAAAGCAACTTCTTCCCCCAAGCCCTGTCCATAAATTGCGCTTGTAGTTGAGAGCATTTCTCTCATACCAGGACCGCCTTTTGGTCCCTCATATCTAATAATAAGGACATGACCTGGCTTAATTTTTCCTTCTAAAACTGCGCTCAATGCATCTTCTTCACGCTCAAAACAAATGGCATTACCTTTAAAATGAAGTCTCTCAAGACCTGCAATTTTAACAATAGCTCCATCTGGAGCTAACGAACCTTTTAAACCAACAACACCACCTGTTTTACTAATTGGTTTATCAATTGGGTAAATAACATCTTGATTTTTCGGTATCTCAACATCTTTCACATTTTCAGCTAAAGTATTTCCTGTAACAGTCATGCAAGATCCATCGATTAAACCACCATCAATTAATATTTTAATTAAAACAGGAACTCCTCCTATTTCATATAAGTCTTTAGCAACATACTTTCCGCCTGGAGCAAGGTTACCAATATAAGGTGTTGATTGAAAAATTTTAGTAACGTCTTCTAAATTAAAATCTATTCCTGCTTCACTAGCCATTGCCGGTAAGTGTAGGCCTGCATTAGTGGAACCGCCTGAAGCTGAAACAACTATAGCGGCATTAATTAAAGATTGTTTCGTAACAATATCTCTGGGACGAAGATTTTTTTCGATAAGATCCATTACTGTTTTTCCACTTTCATATGCATATTTATCTCTACTTTCGTAAGGAGCTGGAGTCATAGCAGATCCAGGAAGTGCTAAACCTATAGTTTCAGATACACAGGCCATAGTGTTTGCAGTGAATTGACCACCACAAGAACCTGCAGAAGGGCAAGCTACACATTCTAAATCATGAAGTTCTTGATCGGTCATTTTGCCACTAGAATGTTTTCCAACAGCTTCAAAAACGTCAACTACTGTTACGTCTTTTCCCTTATAAACTCCTGGTAAAATAGAACCTCCGTACATAAAAACAGAAGGTACATTTAGGCGAAGCATTGCCATCATTAAACCAGGGAGGGATTTATCACACCCAGCTAGTCCGACCAATGCATCATAACAATGACCTCTCACAGTTAACTCAGTAGAATCTGCAATAATTTCTCTACTAACAAGAGATGATTTCATACCTTCATGGCCCATCGCTATACCATCGGTTACTGTAATAGTTGTAAATTCTCTAGGTGTTCCCTTGGCATCCCAAACACCCTGCTTTGCAGACTGTGCTTGTCTAGAAAGAGATATATTGCAAGGAGCCGCTTCATTCCAAGTGGTAACGACACCAACAAAAGGTTGATTAATTTGCTCTTCCGTCATGCCCATCGCATAATAATAAGATCTGTGTGGAGCACTTGTTGGCCCTACAGACACATGACGACTAGGTAAATTCTTTTTATCAACCATATTAGATGTTACTCAATATACTATTGATTTTAATTAATTCTAGTTTTATTGCTTCAAGTCTTAATGTGTTCTGAGCAATCAAATCTTCTGGCGCTTTTTCGATAAAATTAGTATTAGATAAATTTTTAGAAATAGAAACCTCCTCTTTATCTAAATTCATTTTATTTTTAAGTAGTTTCTCTTTGATTTTTTCAAAATCAGAATTTTCAAAAAGTATTTGAAATTCTTTATCTTTAAAAGGTAACGTTACAGAATTACTAATGGATGAATTTTTTAATTTTTTTCTTGTCATAAATTCAAAGATTTCTTTATTGGAAGAAAGAATTTCTTGAAGTTGAGCATCGGGCGAATATAGCTCTATTTTTTCATCTTTCTTAATTTCAAAAAGTTTTTCCAAAGATCTGATTTCTTCAACAAATGATATAAATAAATTTGCTTTTTCTAATGAATTTTGATCGATATTAATATTAATTTCTTCCCACTGCGTTGTCATTAATATCGTATGATTATTTTGCTGCCATAACTTTTCTGTTATAAAAGGTACGATTGGATGAAGTAGTTGAAGTAATGAATTGAAGACTAAATGAAAAGTATACGCTGTTTCTTCACGGTCTTTGCCATCTAGCAATGTTTTTGAAATTTCAATATACCAATCACAAAAAGTATGCCATGTAAAATGATAAAGTTTATTTGCAACTTCATGAAATAAGTAACCTTGATAGAGTTTTTGAATTTCTTTATTAGTTTTTTGCAATTCATCTAAAATCCAAAGATTAAAAATATTCTTAACTTCTATTTTAGTCTGATTTTGTAAAGGATAGACATTCTTAAATTCTGCATATTTAAATGCGTTAACAATTTTAGTTATAAAATTTCTATAACCAGCAATTCTCTGCTCACTTAATCTTACGTCTCTTCCCGGTGTATTAAGAGAAGTTAAGGTAAATCTTAATGTATCAGAACCGTAGCGATCAATAATTTCAAGAGGATCAATAACATTACCTTTTGATTTTGACATTTTTTGACCATTTTCATCTCTAACAAGAGCATGAATATAGACGGTTTTAAAAGGGGTCTCTTTCATAAATTTATTACCCATCATCATCATTCGAGCAACCCAAAAAAAGATAATATCAAAACCGGTAACTAATACAGAGTTAGGATAGAAATTATCTAAAACTTTATTATTTTCCGGCCAACCCAATGTTGAAAAAGGCCACAAAGCAGAAGAAAACCAAGTATCAAGAACGTCTTTATCTCTTTTTAAAATGATTTTATCAGCTTTGTAATAATCTACAGCTTCAGCTCTCGCTAATTCTTCTGTCTCTGCGCAAAATACTTTTCCATCAGGTCCATACCAAATAGGTATTTGATGTCCCCACCAAATTTGTCTAGATATACACCAAGGCCTGATATTTTCCATCCATTGGAAATAAGTTTTGTCCCAATTAGAAGGAAAAAACTCTGTCTTTTTTGACTTTACGGCTGTAATAGCTTCTTTAGCTAGTTCTTTAGCATTACAGTACCACTGAAATGTTAGATATGGTTCGATGATAGTATTAGAACGATCGCCATAAGGGATAGTCGTTTTATAATCCTCAACCTTTTCGATAAGACCCATTGAATCTAATTCTTTAACTATTTTTTTTCTGGCTTCAAACCTATCTAAACCAACATAATCTGATGAACAATTTTCATTTAGACTCCCATCTTCATTAAGAATATTCAAAAGCTCTAAGTTGTGTCTTTTACTTACATCAAAATCATTAAAGTCATGAGCGGGGGTAATTTTAACAGCACCAGAACCTTTTTCAGGATCTGAGTAGTCATCAAAGATTAAAGGAATTTTTCTATCAGTTAAAGGAACACTAAATGTAATATCTTTAAGATGATTAAATCTTTCATCTTTTTGATTGACTGCAATTGCCATATCTCCAAAAATTGTCTCAGGTCTAATAGTTGCTACAGTTATATATTCACCATTAGAAGCTAAATATTTAATGTAATAAAGTTTTGTACTAACATCAGTTTGAATAACTTCTAAGTCAGAAATAGCTGTTTTGAATTTAGTATCCCAATTAACTAAAGCTTGGTCTTTATAGATTAAACCTTCTTTATATAAACTTACAAAAACTTTTCTTACAGCCTCTGAGAGACCCTCGTCCATGGTAAATCTTTCTCTAGACCAATCAGCTGAACTACCTAATCTTTTTAATTGATTAATAATAGTAGACCCTGATTGTTCCTTCCACTCCCATACTTTCTCAATAAATTGTTCTCTAGTAAGATCTTTTCTATAAATATTTTCTTCAGCTAAATTTCTTTCGACTACCATTTGAGTAGCAATACCTGCGTGGTCAGTTCCGGGCTGCCATAATGTATTATAGCCATTCATTCTATGATAACGGATTAGAATGTCTTGAATTGTATTATTCAAAGCATGCCCCATATGGAGGGATCCCGTAACATTTGGAGGTGGGATACAAATAGAGAAATTTTTATCGAAATTATAAGTGGGTTCGAAGCATTTTTTATCTAACCATTGTTGATAAATTTCAGCTTCGTATTTTTTTTTATCTTGGAAATCATCCATAAACTAAAAAACAAAAGGCTCTTCAGTTATATATTTGTAAATATATTCAGATACCGCTTCATCTAAAATAAATCTTGAACATGTTTCGTCCGCTTTAACATATTTAACAATTTTATGCTTAAGTTCCTTATTATCAATTATGCAAACTAGTGTTGTTCCAGGATTCATTTTAAGGATAATATTATTGGGCTCTTGATCGAGAGCGCCATTAATAATTATTTTAGAATATTTACTAAAGTCAAAAGATTCATTTTCAAAAATCTCATTAATAGTATTAGACAATAAATTACACTGGAAAAAATCTTTAGATAAATTTTTTTTAAATATAGGTAACATGACATCAGAAGTTTCAATGCAGTCTACATTTAGAGATAATTGAGACATGACTGCTGTACTAATACCAATAGAAGATCCAACCTCTAAAATATGAGAATTTTTAATATCTCCTAAGGATTGTATTAGGTTTGCAGAAGTTAAAGGCGGTAGTATAAACCTACCATCACTATGACGAATTAAGATATCAGAATAAGATAAATGTCTTAAGTCTTCCGGATAAAAATTCTCTCTTTCCATATTTTCATAAATATCAACCAAATCGTAATTTGAGATACGATTAGCTCTTAATTGGTTAAGCACCATATTTGTTCTAGCTTCTTGAAAATTCATAATTAAAGATTATCAATATAATATTATTGATACACAATCAAATTGCATAATAGCCACATTTAAGTAATATCAAGATATATGACAATTATTATTATTAAATTTTTACATTTCTTAGCTCTATTTGCAGCCGGAGGTATAGGTGTTGGAGGTGCTGTTGTTCAATCCGCTTATATTAAAGAAGGGAAGATTCCAGAACCACACCTAGGAAAAGCTCTCAGAATATTAGGATTTGTAGGTCTGGTATCTATAGCTACTTTATGGATTACTGGGATGATACTAGCGCAATCTCTGTATGGTAGTTATTCAATAAATACAGCTTTTACAGTTAAGATTATTGGAGCTGCAATTGTTCTGATAGGATCTTGCATATCCAACTTTCACGTTTACAAATCTTTTAAAAATCAATCTCCTCCTAATCCGAAATTAATGAAAATGATGATGAGTTTAGGAAGATTTGGTTTAATTTTAGCTCTTGGTGGAGCTGCAGCAGCTTTTCTTTAAAGTAAGTTACACAATAACAAAAGCATGTAGTGTTGTGCTAAAGAGAAAAATCCTATAAAAACATATTTTATGGCCCGCTGGCAGATTGGTTATGCAGGGGATTGCAAATCCTCGTAGCTCGGTTCGATTCCGGGGTGGGCCTCCAAATAACACACCTAAAGTTATGTAATGCTAGGGTCGAAAAAACTTAGTATGGCTTTAAATGCTAAAATATTCTATAAATTCTAAAATCATATGAAAGAAATTTACTTAATAAGACACGCTGAGTCAGAAGCTAATATTGCTGACGATTTAGATAATCCAACACATTATTTTGACGCAAAAATTACAGCAAAAGGAAGACTACAAGCCAAACAAACCTATAAAGATCTAAAAAATTTGGATTTTGATTTATATGTCTGCTCTCCTTTAACGAGAACATTGGAAACTTTTTCTATAGTTTTTCCAGAAAAAAAACCATTCATTTCAGATTTGGTCAGAGAGCATTTATATCATTCTTGTGATGTAGGAAGACAACCCACAGAATTAGAAAAAGAATTCCCTAATTTTGATTTTAGTAATCTTAAAAAATTCTGGTGGAATCAATATATTCCTATTGATGAAAAAATAATAATTCAAGAGTCGTATAATGATATTAAAATAAGATTAGATAAATTTAAGGAATGGCTAGATAGTAAAGAAATAAAAAAAATTGCCGTGGTAAGTCATGGAACATTTTTAGGTCAGATAACTGGCAGGATGTTAAATAACTGCGAACATTTTATTTGGAAATACTAATAAAAACCTATTTCAGCGATACAAATATCAGCTTGATAATTATCAAAACCTGCTAAAACTCCAATAGTTTTAATTTTTTGATTTAAAATAGTTTTTGGTTGGTAAAAGTTAGATCTTTTAAAATCTTCAAATGGTGCTTTTATTAAAGTCCAATTGGATAAAGCTTCAAAACTAAAATTATAATACTGCCATGGAGCTAATGTTAAGGGTGTTCTGATATGTAAAAAATATCTTTTATTATTGCCAAAGACCTTAATATAAACACCTTCGAAATCTTTAGCTTTCATAATTGGTTTGATTGGGGCTACAATTTGAATAAAACCTCCATTGTTTTCTGTAGTAACATTTCCTTGCATTCTATAACAAGATTTACCAGAAATATTATCTTTAGAAACATTTCCCTGGGAAAGACCGCCCATGACTCCATCAGTAAAAAAGGACCATTCTTGATTTTGCAAGGTTTTACCTGAATTGGTTAAATCATCTAATACGAACATTTCCTTACTTAAAACTAGTGGTGATGAAAGTAAAGATAAGAAAAAAATTATAAAAAAAAAATTGTAATACCTAAAAATCATAACATAAGGCCACTCTGAATAATTTTACCAATATTTAATTTGAGATATCGATGAATTTATTAAATTCTTTTTGGTTTTCATCAAACTGATCAGGCAACTTTATACCAAATTGAGCTTTCTCAAGATCGATTACCTTATAGAAATCGCCTCTGAGCTTATCCCATTTGTAAAAACCATAATAAACAAGCATGACGTTATTTGTAAAAGAATTTATCCATTGATTAAGTTTTTCAGTTTGAGTATCAATAGCTCCAGCGGTCATATGTTCGGTAAGCTCGCTTTTTAATTTTTTATGAGATGAGGCATAACTTGTTTCAAGTTTACTCTCTGGATTTGGGGTATGTTTTGGAAAGTTTTTTCTAATTACAATATTAATAAATCTATTTCTCATATAACTAGTTTCAGGGAGTGTTGATTTATTTAATATCATCCATCTATGGTAATGAATTTGAAATGCTAAGGCCTGCCCATCTGCCAAATGACTATAATCATCTTCAATTTTTTCTTTTTTTGAAGATTTATCAAAAATCGGGTTTTCTATTTCAAAAATTGATTCATAAATCATTTCTGAAGCTTTTTCTAAAATAGATTGGTCTATAGTTTTTGGGGCTGATTTTTTAAACGCTACTCCAAGAGAAATGAGATAGGCATTTTTTGTTTCTATTGTTTCAAATACATCATGAGCCAAACTAATAAGGCTTGTAATGTCCATTAAGAAACCTTTAGGGTCGTCTTGCCAAACAAATTCTAATGGATGGCTATCAAATATAGGATTAAGCATTATTTTATTATAAATATTGACGTACTCTTCCTGTGTAGCCGTTTGGTTTTGAATTTCATGTGTTTCGTAGACTTGAGTTAAAGCCAAAATAAAACTAGCCATCAGTTTTTCAATATCACCAATAGGGTAATGTTTATTTTGAGACCATAATTTTAGATTATCATCTAATGTGCTGTATAAAATAGGAGACATCATTATTCTTCCCTATCAAGCTCTTCAACAATTGCTTCATTTTCTTTTTCTAACTCACTTACGATAGCCTCATCAAAAGCTTCACAAGTTTTATATTTATCAACAATTACCTGAAGAGCGGGTTGTATTAATGTTTTAACTACGTAATCATGATTATTCACTTCTGCATCTTCAATAAAATCTATTAATATTTCTGTTGTTAAGGGTGTTGTTTCAGTCATTGTGAATCTCTTTCTATTTTATATAAAATTATAGCAGATGCTAGCCAATTGATTAAGTTATAATTAATTATAGTATTCCTGACTTGTTTAAATTTTTTTATAAAAATTCTGGGCTACTTTTTATTGGTTTCTTAACGGCATTTGGATCAGGATTTGGTCAAACTTATTTTATCTCATTATTTGGCGGTTATTTTAGAGAGTTATTAAATTTAACAAATGGAGAATTTGGAAGTTACTATTCTATAGCAACTATATTAAGTGCTATTAGTTTAATTTGGGCTGGTAAGTTAATTGATAATATCGAATTAAGAAAGTATGTCATTGCAATTGTTATTGGACTTTCACTAACCTGTTTGCTTGTTAGTAGTATCATAAATGTCTATATGCTTTTTATAAGTTTATATTTTTTGAGATTATTTGGACAAGGACTTATGGGTCATACCTCAAGAACTACTATGGCAAGATATTTTGACAAAGATAGAGGTAAGGCTTTAGCGGTATCGAGTTATGGTCTAGCATTTGGTGAAATATTTTACCCTATTATAGCTGTTCTTTTAATAGGATTAATCGGCTGGAGATTTACTTGGTTAGTTTCTTCAATTTTTATCATCATATTTTTTGGCATGGGTTTGAGGTATATCCTAAGAAACCATAGTCAAATACATCAAAATTTTTTAAATACTCAAAAAGTTCAAGAAGGAATTTCATGGAAAAGAAGAGATATTTTAAAAGATATTAAATTTTATTGCTATTTACCAACCACACTCTTAATGCCTTTTGCGGTAACGGGATTTTTTTTTCATCAAGTGCATATAGCACCCCTAAAAGGCTGGGATCTAAATTTAATAGCTATGGGTTTAATTTTTTATGCTGTATTTTCAATTATTGGTTCAACTGTTGCAGGACTATTGGTTGACAAATACAATGGGAGAAGATTAATACCCTATTTACTTTTTCCTTTTCTTGTAGTTTTGATATTTTTAATGTATTTCGAAGGCCCAATTATATTATTTGTATATATGTCAGTGATAGGATTAACTCAAGCAGTTGGTGAAAATGTATCTGGGTCGTTATGGGCAGAAATGTATGGAGTCAATAATTTAGGATCTATAAAGGCTTTAATGAGTTTTTTTGGGATATTGGCTTCAGCCGCCTCACCTTTTATTTTTGGGATAGTTTTAGATCAAGGAGACACGTTAAATATCTTAATAATTGGAACAATCATCTTAATCATTATCTTTTCCTCTATAAGTTATTTAGGTAAATTTATTAAATAACATAACCTAACTTAAAAGCCTCGATTGCAATTTGTGCACATCCCCTTGAATCAGACAATGCATCGTGATGCTTTAAAGGGATTCTTAAATTTTTACAGACTGTGTTAAGCTTATTATTTTCAAAATCCCAAAATTTTCTAGATATTTGAACGGTATCCGCAAAATTTTGATGAGGTATAGGCAATCTATAGTGATTGCAACAAGCGTGTAATACACTTTTATCAAAGGGGGCATTATGAGCAAAAAATAAATCAATATCTTTCAAGTCTTCCCAAACAAGCTTCCATATTTTATCAAAAGTTTTTTCTTTTTTTACCATATCCCATGTAATTCCATGAATTTCTGTAAAAAAAAAATCAAAAGATGGGGGTTTAATTAGATATGATTTTTTATTTAAAATTTTTGTTTTATTAAAAACGACATAACCAATTTGACAAGCACTCTTTCTATCACTATTTGCTGTTTCAAAATCTATAGCCGCAAACAATTCCATAATATTATTTAATTTTTTCAAGCATATTATCAAAATATCCATTAGAGCTTTTTTGAAATTTTTTTAATTTACTTCCGATATCAATTATTGATTTTTTATTATGATAAAAAATATGCCCAACAGTTGAGATATTTTTTTTTAATGACCCTGTAGAAATTGCAATATCAATAGGATTTTTTACTTTTTGAAAGAATAAGGAACTGCCGCATTTAAAGCAAAAACCTCTCCTAAAGTTTTTAGAAGAATGATACCACTTTAAAGATGATTTTTTGGTTAATTTAAAGTTATTTAATTTGGTTTTTATATAACTGCTAAATTCTCCATTAGACTTCTGACACATAGTACAATGACAAATTACAGCCTTTCTCGTTTCTTTATAAATTTTAAAAGAAACACTTTTACAAAGACAGCCTCCTTGAATCATTTAGATAGTTCAGATTTTTGATTTTCTATATTAGACTTAATTAGAGAAATGCCTTTTTCTTTCTTAAATTCATAAGATTGATTGAAAGTTTCTAGTTGCCATCCTTGCATTCTTTTTTGAAGAGATTCTATATTATCTAATTTCCATTGATTTAAGGTATTTTCATCTTTCCAAACTTGTTTTTCTTCGTTTGTTCTTGAACATCCATAACAATAACCAGTAATAGGGTCTGTTTTACAAATACTAATACAAGGCGAAGTAACTTTTGATTCCGTCATAATTAATCTCCTAATTAACTAATATATAGATTTTCTTCATAATAAAATAATCTTAATTGGTATTTGAAAAATATTAAAATTGTTGTACTTTATTCGCTCGTTCCGCAGTAGCTCAGCGGTAGAGCATTCGACTGTTAATCGACAGGTCGTAGGTTCGAATCCTACCTGCGGAGCCAGTAATATAGATGCCCTCCAAACAATTCACCGCTACAATTCTATTAATACTGGCAGCCCTTATATGGGGTACGGCATTTGTTGCTCAATCTACAGGGATGGAGTTTATCGGACCGCTCACATTTACTAATATACGTTTTTTAATTGGTGCTCTTCTAGTTGCTCCCCTAGCATTCAAGGAAAGAGAATTATTTTTTAATGTTGAAGATACTAAAAAAATAAAATTATATATCATTTTTTTTTTAACAGGCTGCTCATTGTTAATGGCTTCTTATTTGCAGCAATATGCATTACTTTACACAAAGATAGGAAATGCAGCTTTTTTAACAATACTGTACGTTCCCTTTGTTCCTATTATTTCTCGTTTTTTTCTCAAAAAGAAAATTCACTGGTCTATATGGTTTTCAGTTAGTATTTGTTTAATTGGCTCTTATTACCTAACTTCCCAAAGTGATTTTGAGGCAAAATTTGCAGATATACTAGTGGTTATTTGTGCTATCTTTTTTGCTATTCATTGTATTTTAATAGATGAGTTTTTTGAAATAATTGATGCCCCATTTACGTTAGCATCAACACAATTCTTTATATGTTTTATAATAAGTTTACCTTTAATTTTTATATTTGAGGAACCTACTTTATCTGGAATATATAAAGAGTTATTTGAAATATTGT
The DNA here is from genome assembly GCA_963926395.1 of uncultured Alphaproteobacteria bacterium. Taxonomy (GTDB): domain Bacteria; phylum Pseudomonadota; class Alphaproteobacteria; order HIMB59; family HIMB59; genus HIMB59. The sequence continues at coordinate 9,919 of CAWUWX010000003.1, read as the reverse complement.
ATGTTGGTATAATGTCAACAGGAATTGCTTATACTCTTCAGATAATTGGACAGCGGTATGTGAAGCCATCAACTGCTGCCATCACATTTTCTTTAGAGGGTGTATTTGGCGCTCTATCTGCATGGATTATTCTTGGTCAATTTTTATCCTTTGTTCAAATGATTGGGTGTTTATTAATTATTGTGGGTGTCTTAATTGCTCAATTAATTCCTCTTATTAATCAAGAGGCAGCAGATCAAAGATTTTATGATAATTAACTTTTATAATTAGTTAGCAATTGCCAACTCATCAAAATTACTCGTATAAGCTGGACTAAGATTTGTTCTTTTAGTTAGGTGAAGGCGCTCATAATTCTCTTTTGCTATGGAAATACTACCTCCTCCATATCTACTATTGATCAAATCAAATGTTTTATTAAGTCTGGCTAATCTTTGGCTTCTTATTTTGCATTCGCTATCAAACAAGTCATTATTATAAAAATTTTCTAAATGAAGATCCGATAGAATTACTCCTGCTTTCTTGTAAAATATACCTTCTTGAAAAATACTTTGCAGAGCTTCTAAAGATTTATTAACTATATCAAAAATATGATTGGTTGGATTAATAAAAGAAAGTGTTTTGATGCAATGATATTGTTTTGTATTTTTATTAAATTTATTAGATCTGATGAAAACAGATATACTTTTAACTTGTAATTTTTCACTTCTGATCTTTTCAGAAGCTCGAGTAGCATAAGAGACTACTCTTTTTTCCAGATCATCTTTATTAGTAATGTAACTTTCGAAAGATCTAGAAACTATACATTGGTTTCTAATTGAAGATCCTGAGTTGAGATTCAGGCAAACCTCACCTTTCAACTCCCTATAAGTTCTCTCTCCAACTACTCCCAGATGCTGTCTGATCCATCTTGGATCTTTTTTAGATAAATCATCAGCTGTATATACCTGGTTCGATTTTAAGAAATCTGAAATACGAGCTCCAATACCCCAAATTTCTTGAACATCGAGTATTTTTAGAGCTAACTCTATTTCTTTTTTATTCATCAGACTTACAACTTGGGATCCTGCTTCATCTTTTTTTGCTAAAAAATTTGCAACCTTACAAAGAGTTTTATTGGGCGCAATACCAATACTTACCGGTACGCCAATCCACTTATGGATAATATTCTTTATGTTTAGAGACCTAGAATAAAAAGATCTAGCTGAAAACTTATTTAAAACTAAAAAAGCCTCGTCTATAGAATAAATTTCTAAATCATCAGATAGTTCTTTAAGCACACTCATTACTCTTGCAGAAATATTTCCATAAAGATTATAGTTGGATGAATAAACATGTACCTTATTTTTTTTAACTAATTCTTTTATCTGAAAAAAAGGCACGCCCATCTTAATACCTACTTTTTTAGCTTGTGAACTTCTAGCAACCACACAACCATCGTTATTAGATAAAACAACTACGGGTTTGTTAAGGAGGTATGGGTTAAAAATAGATTCACAGGAAGCGTAAAAAGAATTGCAGTCCACTAAAGCTAAACATTGCATCGTTTAATGTTTAATAAATTGGTGAATAGCACTTGTCACCACTCCCCAAATAATTAAATCCTCTTTATTTTTAATCTCTATATTTGAATATAAAGGGTTTTCGGCCTTGAGTTGGGGATTGCCTTGAATATCAAATATCAATCTTTTAACTGTTAATTCATCAAAAATAGATGCAATCACAATATCTTTGTTTTTTGCATCAAGACTACGATCAATAATTAAAATATCCCCTTCGTATATTCCTATATTAATCATAGAGTCCCCACCCACTCTAATAAGAAAAGTAGAAGCTTGATTTTTAATCAATAGCTTATCTATGCTTAAAATTTTTTCCAAATAATCATCAGCTGGAGAAGGGAATCCTGCGGAAACTTTAGAGATGACATAGGGTATAGAGTAAGAAGGCCGATCTATTTTGTTCATATTTTGTTCTTTTATACTAAATATTTATATAATAGTGAAGTTTTTAAAAAAATTACTGGGGATTATTATCAGAATCGTTAGATGAAGAAATTTTTTGATTGAGAATAGCTAGTTTTTCACAAAGACTTTTAGTGTTGTTTATAAAGGTATAGAGAATTAGATACATTCCTATGAAGATAATAATACTTTCGAAACTAAAAATATCTGGAGAATGAAGAAATACTTTATTAATAACAATTGAGCAAATAAAGCTAGTAACTAGGGGCGCTAGCCTAGAAAAAATAAGGAAGTTTCTTACCTGTATAGATCTTTGTTCAATTAAACTACTCATATATGTTATATATAATGCTTAAGTATTGAAGTAAATAACAATGAGTATAATAAAAAAAATTAATATAACCGCTAAAAGCGAAGCCGATACTTTCTATATAGAGGAAGCTTATTTAGAGAGTAATGCAGGTATAGTTGGAGATCGATATTATAATAATCATGAGAAACCAAGCGATCAAATCAGCCTAATAGAACAAGAAATAATTGAAGATTTTGAAAAAAAAATAAATCAAAAAATAGAACATAAAGATTTTAGAAGAAATGTAATTACCGAAGGTATTCCATTAACGAAACTCATAAACAAAAAAATTCAAATAGGCAATGAAGTAGTTTTAAAAATTCATGAAATATGCGAACCTTGTCATTACCTACAAAAAAAACTTAAGATCGATAATCTTGTTAAGCTTTTAGTAAATAAGAGCGGTGTTAAAGCAGAAATAATCACTTCAGGTAAAATTAAAATAAATGATAAATTAATTATTCTTGATTAGGCTCTTTATCTTTTTTTAAAAAATCAAATATTTTAAAAATTCTTTTAGTTTTACCTGGGGTCACTAAGGATAAAGGATTGATAGTTACGGATGTTTCGCCGTCTACTTTATTTACTGAAAAGTTAGCCCCTAAAAGACTTTCATTTTTATTATTAGTTAGAATTTTATTAAATAAAGGAATTTTGTCAATATACTTATCAAATAAATATAAAGGACCATAAAAGCCATCAAAGCTGGAAGTTTTTTTAATAGGGTTGACTTCTCCACTAAAAGTAAAGCCCACCAATCCTCCAATAATAAATGCATCTTTTACATATATTAAATCGTTTTCTTTTGTAATAGGGGCTTCCATGTAACTAAAACTTTTTTGCGTATCATTAATTAAAGAAACAATATCAAAAAATCTTGTTGATTTTATTAAATTTTCAAATTTAGTATCATCCTTAAGTCTAAAATCTTTTATTCTTAAAATTGAACTATGTTCCTTGGAAGAACTATACTTACCTTTAATAAACATACTGCCTCCCGAAATATCATTTGATATTTTTCTAGCAGCTAATATTTCACCTGCATTAATTGAATAACCATACACATTGCTTGGACCTTCCAAATTTGGATATATAAAAAACTCAAGCTCTCTCAACTCATCAAAGATTGCAAGTTCTTCAAATTTTTCTTTATATATTAGATTGATATTAACATTTTTAAGATGGTAATTTTTAGAAATTATTAAATTTTCAATAAACCAACTAATTATAATTTTCTTATTTGTTTTTTTACTTCCTTTTGGAAAAAAACTATTTAATAGTGAATATTCTAAATTTTTAGATTTTAATAAAAATTTAGCCTCATTATCACTTAACTCTAATGAGCCACCAATGTCATTTATTTGGTCTAATTCATATTCAAATTTAATTAAATTTAATTCATTATTATTAATTAAAAGCTCAATATTTGCTTCTTTATTTTTAAATTTATATGTTTCCGCTTGAATTGAATTAAAAATCAATATTAAAAAAATTATAAAACTATTTTTTATTAGCGTCAATTAAACTACTTTCCAAAAATTCAAAAATATTTCCATCTAAAATGCTTTCCGTGTCTGACGATTGATGATTAGTTCTTAAGTCTTTAATCATCTTATATGGATGAAGAACGTATGATCTAATTTGATGTCCCCAGCCGATATCTTTTTTGACACTTTCCGATTTCGTTTTTTGTTCATTTTTAATATTTAATTCATGCTCATATAATCTTGATTTCAACATCTTCATGGCAGTTTCTTTATTTCTATGTTGGGATCTTTCAGCCTGACTTTGGACTACAATATTTAATTTAAGATGAGTAATTCTAATAGCGCTATCAGTAGTATTGATATGTTGCCCTCCAGCTCCTTGAGCCCTAAATGTGTCAATTCTTAAATCTTTTGGATTAATTTCTATATTAATATTTTCATCAACTTCAGGATAAACCCAAACACTAGAAAAACTGGTGTGTCTTCTTCCATTAGAATCAAAAGGCGATATTCTCACTAATCTATGTATGCCGGATTCATTTTTCAAATACCCATAAGCCTTAAACCCTTTGATTAAATAAGTAGTGGATTTAATTCCAGCCTCTTCCCCTTTTTGCTTATCTATTAGATCATAGCTATACTCATTTTTGTCACAAAATTTGAGATACATTCTTTCCAGCATTTCTGCCCAATCCTGACTTTCCGTTCCTCCCGCACCAGCATGAATTTCAACAAAAGCATTATAGCTATCCGTCTCACCACTTAGTAAAGTTTGAATTTTTAAATTATTGATATCTTTTTGAACGAGATTTAGATTTTTTTTAATTTCATTAATATCCTTATCGCTTAGGTCATCATATAATGCCTCATATTCAAATAGTTCATTATATGAGTTATCAATTTCCTTAAATGATTCAATAAGGTTAGATTTATATTTTAAATCTATTTGTAATTTATTAATTTTTTCTATTTCCTCCCATATTGATGGGTCTTGTAATTTTTTATTTATTTCATTTATTGAAAATTGAAGGTTATCGTAGTCAAAGACCCCCCCTTACAATTTGTAAATCTTCATTAACTATTTTTAGCAAACTGCTAAATTCAAATTTATCCATTAATTAATTCCTTTTAAATTATTATTCATATTACTAATTATATTTAATTGATCTAATGTAAAATAGTCTTCTACACTATTTTCCCGATATTCATCAAGAATTTTATAATCATTAGAATCTACATATTTTCTAATCATTTCCTTTGGAATATTGAATTTTACACTCTTATCAGTATTACTGGATTCTAGGTAATTAGTAATAAAGCTTTTAAATATAGGTAAAGCTACAGATGAGCCTGTTTCTTTGTAGCCAATTTTTTTTGGGCTATCATAGCCCACATAGACACCAATAATCATTTCAGGAGTTAATCCAAAAAACCACAAATCTTTACTTTCATTTGTTGTTCCAGTTTTACCGGCAATTGGGTAGTCTATATTTTTTAAAGATTTGCCCGTACCATTTTTTACAGCTCCTTGGAGAATATTTAATATTTGAAAAGAAGTCTGCTCATCCAAAACCCTCTCTCTTTTATTTTTTATATTTGGGACTCTATAAGATCTTGATTCCTTAGGGTAAATACAATAATCACATTCTAGAAAATAGGAATTATCAACAGAGTAACCTTTGTCGGTTACAATTTTTTTTATAATTTTAGGTTCTATTTTATATCCGCCATTAACAAAAATAGCATAGTTTTTAACTAGTGTTATTAGATTTTGTTCAACCGACCCGAGCAGTAAGGAGTATATTTCTTCATTATTATTTTCATATAATGAGATTTTATTAAAAAAATTATTAATTTCATTAAGACCTAAATCTAATCCAATTTTAAGAGTTACTAAATTATTTGAAGTTTCAAGAGCTTTTCTAAAAGATATATTCCCATACGATTTATTAGAATAGTTTTTTGGGATCCATAAAGGCAAGTTAGGTCCTTGTGAAAGTGAAATTTGTGAATCTAATATTAACGAATTAGGAAGGAATTTTTTATTAGATAATCCTAGCGCATAAATAAAAGGCTTTATTGAGGATCCCGGCTGCCTAAATGCCTGTGTCGCTCGATTGAAATTACTATCTGTATAATTAACACCGCCAACTAACGCTAATATGTTTCCGTTGAATGGATTCAATACGACGATTGCTCCATTTATTTCTGGTGGTTGCATTAAGAAGAACTCATTATTAATTTTTGATATAAAAAAATGATCTCCTTTTTTTAAAAAATCGATAGGAGATACTCTATTTGGACCATATGAGTTAATTTCAAGATTAAGATTTTTCCTCTTACCTTCTAATAAGAATATTATCGATTCTTTATTATTCTCAATTACGACCCCCTCTTCCCAATGATTGAGGTATTCTTTATTGAATTCTGATAACGCTTGATCATAACTACCATTCCAATTTCTGTATTTTTTTTCATGCAAACCTAGTGAATCAACTAGAGATTTCTGAGCTATTTTTTGTATTTTTGGGTTAATAGTTGACTGTACATAGTAAGCACTATCTAAACCTTTGTTCATATTTTTGATTTGATTTAAAATAAAATCAGTATCATAGCTTTTATTATATTTTTTAATATCGTACTCTGAAGTCCGAATCTCCTTTTTAGTCAATTCATCTAATGTATTTAAATCTATAAAATTACTTTCATGCATTTGCCTGAGAACATAATTTCTTCTTTCAAATGCCTTTTGATAATTTTTTTTAATATCGTAATTATTTGGACCTTTAGGTAATGCAGCTAAGTAAGCATATTCATCAATTGTTAAGTCATAAATAGATTTATTAAAATAATTACTTGCCGCTGTAGCAATACCATAAGACCTTCTACCAAAGTAAATTTCATTTAAATAAAGTTCCAATATGTACTCTTTGGAATATTCTCTCTCAATTCTAATAGAAAGAATGAGTTCCTTAATTTTTCTTGTAAGCGTCCTCTCATTTGTTAGAAGTATATTTTTAACAAGTTGCTGAGTAATAGTAGAAGCACCTATATAATTACGAGAATCTTTAAATAAAATATTATTAATATTAACGAATATTGATCTGAATATTCCTTGCAAATCAAAACCTTGATGTAAAAAGAAATTTTTATCTTCAGCAGCCAGTATTGCATTTACCATTTCGGTTGGGATTTGATTGTATTCTAGGTAAAATCTATCTTTATTTCCAACGTGATAGAGTAATTCATAGTCAGTATCATAGATTTTTGTTATTTCATTTGGAAAATAATCAGATATATTTGAACTAGGTAATTTGGACTGAATATTCCATAAGGTTACTACAATGATAGAGCTTACCAATAAGGCCCCTATAAAAATGAATTTAAATAATAATAATAAAAGTTTCATAAAATGATTATAACCAACAACACTTTAACATACACAAAAGGAATTTATAAATGTCAAAAAGAATTTTTATTGACGGCTCAACAAGCACTGAACTGTCAATTACAGCAACTAACGACCAAAATATCGAATATTTCGATTTTTCTGTAAACGAATCGAAGAGTAAAAAGAGTAACATCTATCTTTGTACTGTTTCTCGTGTAGAGCCCTCTTTGCAGGCTGCTTTTGTCGATTATGGAGAGGAAAAGAAGGCCTTTCTTCCATTTGATGAAATTCACCCTAGTTATTTTAAGATTCCACAAGCAGATAAAATAGTAGTAGATCCAAATGATGATATAGGAGAAGTAGTTGATGATGAAAAAACTAGTAAAAAAAACTTTTTAGATTTTTACAGGAAATACAAAATTCAAGATGTTATAAAAAAAGATCAGGTCATTTTAATTCAAATTATTAAAGAAGAAAGAGGAAGTAAGGGAGCTGCAGTAAGTACATTTATTTCATTACCAGGAAGATTCTGCGTACTTTTACCTAATAATTCAGCAAGTGGAGGGGTTTCCAAAAAAATCAGCAGTCCTCAAGAAAGAAAAAGATTGAAGACAATTCATGAAAAACTAAATTTACCAGATGGAATGTCTTTAATAGTAAGAACAAATGCAATTGGATCAAGTACTGAGGTTATAAATAGTGATTTTAATTATTTAAAAAAATTATGGACAGAAATAAGAACGGAAACTTTAAAATCAAAAGCACCTAAACTAATTTACGAATTAGATAGTCCATTAATTAAAATTGTTAGAGATATTTATAACGAATCTTTTTCAGAGATATTAGTTTCAGACTCGCAAACATATAAAGAATTTAAAAAAATTGAAAAGGACTTCACAAGCAGTAAAAAATCAATAGTTAAACAATATAAAGGAGCTGGGGCATTATTAGAATCTCATGGAATAAAAAATCCAATTCAAGGAATAAGCAATACAAATGTTTATATGAAATCGGGAAGCTATTTAGTTATTAATCCCACAGAAGCTTTAACCTCATTTGATATCAACTCAGGTAAATCTACTTCTCAAAAAAATATAGAAATTACAGCTTTAAACACAAATCTAGAATCATGTGATGAAATCTACAATCAAGTCATTCTAAGAAATATTGCAGGATTAATTGTTATTGATTTTATAGATATGACAAGCAATGCAAATAATTTCAAAGTAGAAAAAAAAATGAGACAATTATTTCAAAATGATAAATCAAGAGTTCAGATGAATAAAATAAGTCAATTTGGATTAATGGAAATATCAAGACAGAGAATTGGTCAAAGTACAAATGAAATATTCTTTGATATATGTGAATGCTGTAACGGAAATGGCTTAATTAAATCAAAAAATATAATTTTTCAAGAAATAATATCAATTATTAAAAATATATTAACAATTGATAAATTGGAAAAAATTGAATTAAAAATAGATAAAGAATTTTATGAAAAAAATGGTGATGAGCTTTCTAAAAGGATTGAAAGCATACCAACTAAGAAAGTTAAAATTAATTATAATTTTGTTGAAAAAGTCATAAAGATATTCGAATTTGAATCTGATTTAATTGAAAAGATAGCAGTTAATTTAAAAAATAAACAAGTTATTAATATTGAGAAAGCAAAAATTTCTGAAGATACCCCTAAGAATACTCCCGAAGATACTACGGAAGATACTACGGAAGATACCACTAAAGATGAAAAAAAATATATAAGAAAAATTAAAAAGAAAAAGGTAATTGAAAATAAAAATAATTTGAAAACCAAAGACGAGATACCAGAATCTGAAAAAACTTACAGAAGGAAAATAAAAAAGAAAATTATCATTGAAGATACTGATACTAATAATAATAATTAACCTTAAAAATCTTTACTCTTATGAAATAATAAGAGATCAAATTTTTGAAAATTTCTTAAAAGAATCTCTTTTTAGTCTAACTGAAAATAGAAGTATCAACTTTAAATTAATTGATGATTTAAAAGAAAATGCATTTGTAATTGATGATAGTCATATTTTTTTTACAAAAGGTATTTTAAATAAAATTAAAGATGAAAATGCGCTGATTTCAATAATGCTTCATGAATACGGACATATTAAAAAAAAACATGTTTTTCAAAAGAAATTAAAGACTCAAGAACTTAAAAGATACAGTAAATATGTAAATATGTTTTCTTTATTAGCTGGAATATCATTAAAAAGTTCAGAGGTTATGTTCGGAACATCAATTTCTTTAAATGAAGGTTTAATTCAAAAATTTTTAACAAATTCAAGAAAATTTGAGAATGAAGCAGACAACATAATGTTAGATTATATGAATAATAACAAATTGAAATCTTTGTCCACAATCGAATTTCTTAAACATTTAAATGACAATAATTCTAATAATACATATAGACAGACACATCCATCAACAGAAGAAAGAATTATTAAGATAAAAAGAAATTTATCGGAAAATTACAATGAAATTAAAAGTAAGAAATTTGATTTTGTAAAAGCTAAATACTTTAATAACTCTAAAAATAAAATTTATAATAGTTTTTTTAAAAACCTTAAAAATGGGAAAGCATTAGCTATTGAGAATGATGAAATGACAGTTGCTTCATATTATGAACTATTTAAAGTAGGAATTAATAAATTAAACCCTATTAAAATTTTTGAATTAAATATAAATAAGTATAATA
>CAWUWX010000002.1:0-70799 GCA_963926395.1 uncultured Alphaproteobacteria bacterium | reverse complement strand
ATAAAAGGTATTGAGCATATTAATGCCATAACTATCCATGATATGCCGGTCAAAAAAAAAGCTCCCTTTAAATTTAATTTCATTTCTGCGTCTTTATTTATAATTATGAGTGAACCGCCAACTACAAGATAAACAATGAGCGGTACAGCATATGCCTGCCATTGGTCAGTTTTGTATATAATTTCAGTTATTAGGGGAATGCATAAAAAAAAGCCTGTTGAGCAGATAAGAAAGCCTAGTACCAATGATATTGGTTTGAAATCAAACATTTAATTTAATCTAATTTTAGTGGATTTTCTTCTTTTCATAAGGACTATCAAGAGAAAATGTTGGGATATCTATTTTTAGCTTATTTCCGTTACCGACGATCATTGAATAATAACCTTGCATGATTCCACTTGTGGTTTTTAAAGGAGTGCCACTTGTGTATTCAAAAGTTTCGCCAGGTTTAATTGTCGGAGTTTCCCCAACGACACCATCGCCTTGAACTTGTAATACTCTACCGTTCCCATCAATAATAATCCAAGTTCTTTGATGTAAATGAAGAATTTCAGCACCTTTATTATTAATGTTTACTTTATAAGCCCAAACGTAATGATTATCACCAGGCGAGGATTGATCGTCTAAAAAGTATGGATTTACTGTAACGGTTACACCATTTGTAGTTTTAGAATACATCTCTGATGATTATATCCTAAATGTCATCAGAGAAAAACGTTTAATTAATATTAGAATAGACCTTGAATTAAACCATCGTCATCAAGCATGATACTATTAGCGCTTGGTACTCTAGGTAATCCTGGCATAGTCATAATATCGCCCGTAATGACAACAATAAAGCCAGCCCCAGCAGATAGTTTAACCTCTCTTACAGGAACGGTAAATCCTCGAGGAGCACCTCTTAAAACAGGATTAGTTGAAAAACTATATTGAGTTTTAGCAATACATATTGGTAGCTTTCCATAACCTTCATCTTCAAAGTTTTTTAATTGATCAGTCACTTTTTTATCCGCACTGATATCATCAGCACGATAAATATTTTTAGCGACAGCTCTAATTTTCTCTAATAAAGGAATATCATCTTCATATTGATAATGAAATTTAGATACATCACTTGCTTCTGCAATTTTAACAACCTCTTCAGCTAACTCTTTAGTTCCTTCACTACCATTAGCCCAATGAGAGCACATAACAGCTTTCACTCCAAGTTTTTCACATCCATCAGTTATGACTTTACCTTCAGCTTCACTATCTAGTGTAAAGTGGTTGATAGCTACGATCGGTTGAAGTCCAAAAGATTTGATATTTTCAATATGTTGCTCTAAATTTGCAAAACCGTCTTGAACAGCTTTAACATTTTCTTTATTTAAATCTGCTTTTGCCACTCCGCCATGTGATTTAAGAGCCCTAACTGTCGCTACTATAACTACAGCATTTGGAACAAGTCCAGCCTTACGACATTTAATGTCTAGAAATTTTTCAGCACCTAGATCAGCGCCAAATCCAGCCTCTGTCACAACATAGTCAGCAAGTTTTAATGCTGTTGTTGTTGCAATAACAGTATTACAACCATGAGCAATATTAGCAAATGGACCACCGTGAATAATAGCGGGATTATTTTCTAAAGTTTGAACTAGGTTGGGCATAAGGGCACTTTTTAAAAGAACTGTCATAGGGCCATCTGCCTTCACATCTCTTGCATAAATAGCAGTCTTATCTCTTTTATATGCAATAATTATATCGCCAATTCTTTTCTGAAGATCTTTAATATCTGTAGCAAGACAGAAGATAGCCATAATTTCACTGGCAACAGTAATATCAAACTTATCTTCTCTAGGAAAGCCATTTGAAATCCCACCTAAGTTTACATTAACTTTTCTAAGTGATCTGTCACCTAGATCAACTACACGACCCCAAGTAATACGTCTTTGATCAATCTCTAATTCGTTACCCCAATAAATATGATTATCGATTAATGAAGATAATAGGTTATGAGCAGAAGTAATGGCATGAAAGTCACCTGTAAAATGTAAATTAATTTCTTCCATAGGTACAACTTGAGCATAACCACCACCAGCAGCTCCACCCTTCATTCCAAAACAAGGACCTAAACTTGGTTCTCTTAATGCAACAATAGATTTTTTTCCAATTTTATTTAAGCCGTCACTAAGACCTACCGATGTAGTAGTCTTTCCTTCTCCTGCTGGAGTGGGTGATATAGCTGTTACTAATATAAGTTTACCATTTTCGTTTGATTTAGATTTTTCTATAAAAGGGAAATCAATTTTAGCTGCATCATGGCCATATTGAATTAAATTGTCCTCCGGAATATTAATTTTTGCTGCTACTTCTCTAATATGAATTTTTTTAGCGGCTCTTGCTATTGCTATATCTGATTTTACTTCTGACATCTGTTGTTATCCTCTCAAACAGTTAATTTGTGGTATACAATATACCACAAATTGTAAATTTTGTTGAAGTATTTAATACCGACTTTGGTCAAAATTTCGATCTAAAAATATAGCTTATCTGTCGCATGAAAATTAAATTTCTTAAATATTTTAATAATTGTTAAATTTTTATTTTTTATTAAAAAATTAATACTGATAAATATAGATTATTAGATGTTTCTTACATTTATAAGTATGCTACATTCCCTATTCTATAATTAATTAGGAGGACGAATAATGAGACATATTAAGTCTTTAATAATAACACTATCTTTAGTGCTTTTAACTTCTACTTCATTTGCTTCTACATTAGATGATGTTAAGGCAAGAGGAGTATTAAAATGTGGTTCTAATACTGGTTTAGCTGGTTTTGGTTTACCAAATGACGCTGGTGTATGGGAAGGTATTGACGTAGATGTATGTCGTGCTGTTGCAGCTGCCGTTTTCGGTGATGCTTCTAAAGTTGAATACGTACCACTAACAACAAAAGTTAGATTTACAGCTCTTCAATCAGGTGAAATTGATATGCTTTCAAGAAATACAACTTGGACTCTTCAAAGAGACGTTGAGCTAGGTTTGGAATTTGTTGGAGTAAACTATTATGACGGACAAGGCTTCATGGTACCTGCTTCTATAGGAGTTTCAAGCGCAACTGAGCTTGATGGCGCTTCAGTTTGTATTCAAGTTGGAACTACAACTGAAATGAACTTAGCAGATTACTTTAGTGCTAATGGAATTAGTTACGAAGCTGTTCCTGTTGAAACTAACTCTGAAGCTGATGCGGCTTATATCGCTGGAAGATGTGATGTTTATACAACTGACGCTTCAGGATTATATGCGAGTAGAGCAGGTTATCCTGACCCAAGTGCGCACATTGTTTTACCAGAAATTATTTCTAAAGAACCTTTAGGTCCTGTAGTGAGACATGGTGATAGCGCATGGGCTGACATCGCAAGATGGTCTTTAAATGCTATGATCATTGCTGAAGAAAAAGGAATTACTTCTTCAAATGTTGATGAAATGAAAAACTCAAAAGACCCTGAAGTTTTAAGACTTCTTGGTGTTTCTCAGGTAGGAGATACTGGTGCTGGTTACGGTCAGTGGCTTGGACTTTCTGATGATTGGGCTTATCAAATCATCAAGCAAGTAGGAAACTATTCTGAAAGCTTTGAAAAACATATTGGTGTTAACACGCCTATTAACATTGCAAGAGGCTTAAACGCTCTTTATTCAGATGGTGGTATTTTATACGCACCTCCATTTAGATAAAAACAACTTTAATCGGGCTATTTAATCAAAATTAAGTAGCCCGATTAACAAATCTCACCAATGCAAATTAATTTTATTAGAAAGCTAATTTTTGATGAAAAAATCAGATCTATAGTTATTCAAACTCTAGTTATTGGTTTTTTTGCTTTAATGGTTTATTCAATTTCGCAAACCACTGCTTATAATCTCGAAAAAAGAGGCATTGGAACTGGTTTTGAATTTTTAGGAATGTCGGCTGGTTATGACATCAGTTTTTCAATGATTGAATTTACTAGCAAGGATACACACCTGAGAGCTTACTATGTTGGAGTTATTAATACTCTTTTAGTTTCAGTTTTTGGGATTATTTTGGCAACAATTTTAGGTTTTTTGGTAGGTATTATTCGACTTTCTAGTAACTGGCTTTTTAGAAATGTTGCATACGTATATGTGGAGTTTACTAGAAATGTCCCAGTTCTTTTGCAGATTATTCTTTGGTATAGTATTCTCATTCATTTGCCAAAGATAAAACAAGCTATTCAGTTCTTTGAGTATTTTTACTTATCTAATCGAGGACTGTATTCTCCGGCACCAATTTTCAAAGAAGGATTTTCGATTGTAACGTGGAGCTTTATTTTAGCTGTTGTTTTTTCATTTTTTTTAAGAAGATATTTAAAAAATAAACAAAACGAAACAGGAAGGCAGTTTCCTATTTTTTATATAGTGTCTGCAATTATAATTTTTACGCCTGTTATATTTTTCTATATTATGGGAATGCCTCTTGAATTTGAACACCCAGTATTAAAAGGTTTTAACTTTGTGGGAGGAATGGTCATCAGACCAGAATTTGCTGGCATGTTACTTGGACTATCTATTTACACTGCTGCATTTATTTCTGAGACAGTTCGTTCAGGAATTATTGCTGTATCAAAAGGGCAAAGAGAAGCCTCTCAGGCACTGGGTTTAAAAAGCAGTTTAGTCATGAGATTAATTATTATACCTCAGGCTCTCAGAGTAATTATACCGCCCTTAACTTCACAGTTTCTGAATCTCACTAAAAATTCCTCTCTTGGTATCGCAATTGGATATTCAGATTTAGTTCATGGTTTTGGTGGTATTTCTTTAAATCAAACTGGTAAGGCCATAGAGATCATGTTAATTGTCATGGTTACTTACTTAATCATGAGCTTAACCATTTCGCTATTAATGAATTTTTACAACCGTAAGGTTCAGTTTAAAGGAAACGCATGAGTAGTGTAGCTTCCACATATAAAATTATTTTATGGTCTAAAAAAAATCTTTTTTCTAGTTGGATTAATACATTAATCACAATTTTAACTATTTACTTTATTTACGAAGTCTCATTTTTTTTTCTTGATTGGGCGGTATTTAAGGCAGACTTTCTTACAAACTTTCGAGGGGAAAGAATTATTGATCGAACATTTTGTTCTAAAAATATTGAACCAGGTAGTTACGGTGCATGTTGGACTATCATTCATGTAAGATTTTATCAATTTATGTATGGATTTTATCCTGCCGCAGAAGTTTGGAGAGTAAACTTAGTATTATTTCTTTTACCTTTTGCTTTGGTAGCTATTTTCTTTGATAAAGTACCTTTTAGAAAATATTTTCTCTACTTCACATTAGTATTTCCTTTTATAGCCTTTTACCTTCTCTATGGAGGTCCTAGCTTAACAACTGTAGGTACTAATAAATGGGGAGGACTTTTAGTGACATTATTTTTAGGTGTTACTGGAATAGCTCTAGCATTCCCTTTAAGCATAGCTTTAGCCTTAGGAAGAAAGTCTAATATGCCAGTTATAAGTCTTTTATGCGTTATATTTATCGAATTTATTAGAGGTGTTCCTTTAATTACTTTGCTTTTTACAGCTAATTTTATGCTACCACTATTTTTACCTGAGGGTGCTAGTCCTGACAATTTACTTCGAGCATTAGTTGCGGTCACTCTGTTCCAGTCAGCATATATGGCAGAGGCTATCAGGGGTGGTCTTCAAGCAATACCTAAAGGTCAGATTGAAGCTGCACGATCAATGGGTCTAACTTATTGGCAAAGTACAAGAAAAATTGTATTACCTCAGGCTTTAAGAATTTCAATTCCACCAATTGTCAATACTTCTATTGGTTTATTTAAAGATACATCACTTGTTCTCATAATTGGTCTTTTTGATTTACTTGGAATTGGAAGAGCTGCTTTAGCCGATATGTCATGGACAAAGCTTTATTATGAGGTTTATGTTTTTGTAGCAATTGTTTTCTTTATCTTTTGTTTTGCAATGTCACGATATAGCTTATACCTTGAAAAGAAATTGAGAACAGACAATAATTAACAATGAGTGAAAAAGTTATTACATTAGATAAAGTTAATAAGTGGTATGATGATTTCCATGTATTAAAAGATATCGACTTGGAGGTAATTAAAGGTCAAAAAATAGTTATATGTGGACCTAGTGGTTCAGGTAAATCTACGATGATCAGATGTATCAACCGTCTAGAAGCTCATCAAAAAGGAACAATTGTTGTTCACGGTACCGAACTAACAAGTGATCTTAAGAATATTGATATAATTAGAAGAGAAGTTGGAATGGTTTTCCAGCAGTTTAATTTATTTCCTCACTTATCTGTTTTAGACAATATTAGTTTAGCTCCAATTTGGGTTAAAAAAATGTCCAAAAAAGAGGCCGAAGAAGTGGCTATGGTATATCTTGAAAAAGTTAAAATTCCAGAACAGGCGTTAAAATTCCCAGGACAATTATCTGGAGGTCAACAACAACGTGTTGCTATCGCAAGATCATTAGCCATGAACCCACAAATTATGTTATTTGATGAACCTACTTCCGCTCTTGATCCTGAAATGATTAAAGAAGTTCTTGATGTGATGACTCAGTTGGCTGAGGAGGGAATGACTATGTTAGTCGTAACTCATGAAATGGGTTTTGCAAAAACAGTTGCAGATCAAATGATTTTTATGGATGAAGGAAAGATTGTCGAACAAGCAAGTCCTCAAGAATTCTTTACTAGCCCTAAAAGTGACAGAACTAAATTATTTCTTAGTCAAATTCTTAATCATTAATTTTTATTTAATATGTGGTTGAATTTTCTATCTGCATGGGGAATTTTTTGTCTTGCTGTTTGGTTGCCAGGCCCCAATACTTTTTTAGCCGCTTCTATCGGAATTAAAGGAAATCTTAAACTTGTTTGCATTACATCTTTAGGCATAGCGATAGGATCTGCCTTTTGGTGTTTTGTTGCAACAACTGGTATTTCGCTTCTTATAGCGCAAAATCTAGGTGTGGGATTTATTTTTCTTAAAATTAGCGCATCTATTTATATGTTTTATTTAGCCTATCAATCAATGAGGCAGTATTTATTCACAAATCAGGATTTTATTAAAAGCACTAGCTATTTAAATAATTTTGAATATTTCTTCAAAGGTTTAATTACAACCATGACTAATCCAAAAGCCTTTGCCTTTTGGTCAGCGTTAGGTTTATTAAAATTTCAAAATCCATTAGCTTTAAATGAAGCAGTTATATTTTCTATAGGGACTTATTTTTTATCAGCTCTAAGCTATAGTTTTATGGGTTATATTTTTACGATTGGAAATATTTCAAATTATCTAAATAAGCCTAAAAGTATTATAAACTTAATATTTGCAGGTTTATTTTTATTTGTTGGCGTAGAGATTTGGATACTTACTTAGCAATCCATTGAATTTCATAATAATTTTTATGATTAATTAATTGAGGGTCAAAACCCAGGTCTCTAAATATGCAGTATTTTCTGTAACACCGCATATAGCTAGAGTGAATAAAGTTAAGAAAAATTGAATTTCTCTATTCTAAAATTTACGGTTAGAGCCAAATTTATTGTCTATTTCTCTTTGTCTTCTCTCTAGATCGTAAAGATCAACAGATTTAGCGAGATATTTCTCTTCCCAGCTATTATTTATTTTTTTAGAAGATAAAATATTTTTCAAATATTTAAAAATAGGCACCATTATGCTGCCTCCTTAAATTTTGGAAGTGTTTTATTTTTTTGAAAGTGAGAGTAAGCCCACTGCCAGTCATTGCCGTATTCAACTTTACAAAAGTTAATTATACCTTCGTGTTTTGGTGTAAATAAATTTAACCAAAATTTCATTGATCTTTCTGTGAATGTGTAAATATTTTTCATGTATTACCTTTCTTTGAACTGAATATATAAAAAAAATATTTAAATGACTTTTGCTATTTTGAGATGACTGATGTCTCTTTAAGAGACCGTTAAGTTTTATTCATTAAGTAAAAGCTAGAATTGCTCCCACACTAATCATAATGGAACCAGTAATTCTATTCAGTCTTTTTGAATAAACAGGATTAACAATAAAGCTTTTAATTTTTTTTCCCGCCAAACAAACAACAACCAAGCTAAAAAAAACACTAAAATAAATAGTCACCACTAACTCAAGACCACTTAGGATATTAAGCGATTTAAGATCTACAAATAAAGGGATAAAAGAAAGATAGAATACAATTACTTTAGGGTTAGTACCTCCAATCAAGAAACCTAAAAAGAATTGCTTTAAAACATTTTTTTTTAGATTGGCGGACTCAATAGTCATAGATTTTAATTTAAACTGAGATATTCCGAGGTAAACTAAATAACCAGCCCCAAACCATCTTACTAGTTGCATCACAGGTTCTAAATATTCTGCTAAATACCCCAATGAGAGAATTGCTATGGATAAATACATTACATCCCCAAAGCATTCCCCAGCACTTAATATTAAGCCCGATCTAAATCCATATGTAGTAGAGACGGAAAGAGCGGCTAATGTGCCTGGACCAGGACTTATGCCAAATACAAAAGCTGCTAGTGCAATGGATAGTAATGAAGAGGGTTCCATTAATTATTAGATTTACCCAATATTGCTTTTTTTACAACTCTATTCAGTTATATATAAAACAATTATGAGGTTGGATATTAATAATAAATCGGCAAAATCAATAAATCATGGAAAATATTCATAAAATATTTGATGGTCATAATGATGTTTTATTTAGACTTTATTTAAAGAATAAAAAGAACGCTGAGTTAGATTTCATTAATGGTGATAATGAAGGTCATTTAGATTTACCAAGAATAGTTAAAGCGGGATTTAGCGGAGGTTTTTTCGCGATTTATATACCCAGTCAAGAAGAGAACATTGTTTCAGCTGACACTCCAATTCGTTATGATGATATGAAAAATAATAGCTATGAATTACCTCTTCCGAAAGAAATTGCCACTGATATTGCTCTACCTATAGCTTTAGAAAAAGCTGCGCTATTGACTTCGATAGAAAGGAAATCCATTGGTAAAATTAAAATTTGTAAATCATCAAAAGATTTAACTGACGCAATTTCTAATAATCAAATAGCAGTCATTATGCATATAGAAGGTGCTGAATGCATAGATAAGAATTTTAATAATTTAGAATTATTGTTTAATTTAGGCTTAAGATCAATCGGCCCTGTATGGAGCAGACCGACAATATTCGGTCATGGAGTACCCTTTAAATTCCCGAGCTCCCCAGATATAGGAGAAGGATTAACCGATTTAGGTAAGGAATTAATTCGTCATTGTAATAGAATGGGAATTATTATTGACCTATCTCATCTCAATGAAAAAGGATTTTGGGATACTGCTAAAATATCATCTTCGCCATTAGTTGCCACACATAGTAATGCACATACCATTTGTCCACATTCAAGAAATCTTACCGATAAACAATTAGATGCTATTAAAGATACAGACGGAATGGTTGGAGTAAATTTTGCTCCCGCATTCTTAAGGTCCGATGGTAAAATGTTAGCTGACACAGACCTAGAATTAATAATTAAACATTTTGACTATTTGATAGAGCGTTTAGGGGAAAATAGAGTTGGCTTTGGTTCGGATTTTGATGGAGCTCTTATGCCTAATCAAATTAAAGATGTTGTAGATTTAAGTAAAATACGTTCACTGATGAAGTCCCATGGATATAATCAAGAGCTAATGAAAAAAATATGCCAAGATAATTGGATAAAACTTGCTCAAAAAATAATTAACTAATAACTAGTTTCTTCAAATATTATTGAAAGAATTACGAATCCACATAAAAAGTAACTTCCAATTTCAACAGACATTTCAGTAAAATAAGATAATTTAAAAACTGTAACAGCAATAGCTATAAGTAATAAGTCTAGCATGGACCACTTTGTACAAAAATAAAGTAGTTTTCTTGTCAGGTTATTTGATTTACCGAAATTAACCAATACTGAAAATATCAATTTACAAAAGGGAATTAAGACAGTTCCAATAGAGAGAATAAAAAACAAAAACATCTCATTGTTTTTTAGTAATGCCATTAAAATATTAATAATATTTTTATTCTGACTAAAGAAAAAAAAATTATCTACAGAAAATAGTGGAAAAAGCAAAAAACCAATAAATAATATAAATTGCGTAATCAGATAAATAGTAAAAGGGGTTTTCTTTAGTTTCATTTAATATGAATTAATCATTATCATTCATAGTTTCATTTCACCATTTAATAAAATTATGATATATTTTTGTTATGGGACTCCACTTTGATCATAAATCCAAGTCTGGCGAGAGGGCAATGGAAAAGGAACGCAAACGTCTGGAGAAATTAGCTGAAAAAAAGGCAAAAAGAGAAGCAAAAAGAGAAGCTGAAGAATTAGAGGAACTTGAAAGATTGACTAATCCTGATACTGCCCCTAATCCATCTGCAGAAAAAGAATAATTATCTAAGGCCCTATTTTATATTTTTTTTGTTCTTCTGACATAGAATTAATTTGATTTTCATACCATTGTTGAAATTTGGTATCAGTATCCTTAAATAGCATAACTTTTTTTTTAATTAAAAAAATACCAAGGTCATCCTCAGGCATACCTATAAAAGTTTGTCTTTCTGTATGAATAACTTTCATTCCTTCTTTAATGGGCTCTAAAGAGGATAATAAATAACCAAAGTGTTCACCCCAAACGTACCTAATAATAGGTTGTTTAGCATCAACCATCATATCTACATATTTTTTTTCATTTTCTAAAAACTTATTCATGCCAGGTACATGTTGGTGGATATCTGAGAAGGTCATGCCAATTTTTTCTTTAGGGATCCACATTGAAGGAAAGGAAACATGCAGTGCTATCAGTTTATTTGATCGATGAAAAATAGCTACATCCTCTTGAATTGAATTGCCCATCTCTTTAAAATTTTGAAAAGTAAATTTTTTATTAGGATATTCTTGAAATAATATCTCTTTAATTTTTTTAATTATTTTACTATCTATTTCATTATTATAGAGTTTGTCATAGTATATATTTTCATAAGATTTTTTTTTAAGGACTAAATATCTATTTTCTTCCCTATCAAATTCAATTATTGGAAGGGTGCCTAATTTTTTAATTCCAGGGGCAACTGTATAAACAGGCCCATATTGCTTCCAATCTATCATAGGTTTGTTTTAAGCAATATTAAGAAACCAATAATAGTAATGCAAACAATAATGGCTTTTTTAAATATTTTTTCAGGAATTCTAGTGTGAATTAAATAACCAGACCAAACACATAACATAATTACTACGCCTGTTAAATAATACTGATGGATAATAAAAGATATATTATTTCCAGTGAGAGAATATTGGATTACTCTTATCAAGTTTATGATAAAAAAATAAGCAGCCATTGTTGATCTTAATTGTTGCTTATTGGTAAATTTATCTTTGTATCCCATTAACACAAAAGGGCCGCCTATTGTAAAAAGACCCTGAATGAGACCTCCTAAATAAATAAAACCATTTTTAATATAATTATGAGGATTTAAATCTGGATAAATTAAATTTAATAATCCGTATAAAATTAAAATGATAGCAAAAGTATTTAGAAGAATATTGATTTGAAGATAGTCTATGAGATAAGTTCCGATTATAGCTCCCGGTATAGTCATCAACAATATACTCTTTAGATCTCTAAAGGAGACATGTTTAAAAGACTGAATTAATATTGCAAATCCTGAAGTAAGCCCAAGAAACATAGCGATTTTTAGAAGTAAATCGAAGTCTATAAAAAAACCAGAAATACCTAAAAATATTATTGTTCCCCCAAAGCCAAATATACTTTCAACAAAATAAGCAAATCCGGCAATAAAGGTTATTGTAAGAAAACTGGACATCTATACTCGATAATATTTATAATTACTGTTAGAAATAACACAAGAATGTTTTACCATGGAATTAACTTTATTTGTAAATTTTTTATATCTTTAATCTTAGCACTTTCTTTATGTGTCACTAATCTTTTTGCATTAACACAAGATATTGAATTAAGTATAGCTAGTGGCAGTCCTCTAGAAATCGAATATGTTCTTGCTAAAGGAGTTTGCAAAATGCTTTCAAGAGAGCTTGAAGTCAGTAAATTTATGGGCGGTGTCAATTCACTTAATTGTAATGTTGTCATGACAAATGGTACGAAAAAAAATTTAGAATTTATTCAATTAAATAAAGTCAATTACGCTATAATAGATTTAAATAAGATGCGCTCAAATTATGATATGAGTTCCTTAACTTCTTTAGTTTTTTTTAAAGGCCCTAATACAAATTGGGCATTCGTTACTTCTTCCAAGGTGGAAAAGCAGGAAACTTGCGAGATTACAGAAGCTATATTTAAAAATTCTTTAGAATTAAAATATTTACATTCTGATTTCAAAGAATTTTCTCATAAAACATTTATAATAAAAAAAAATATTCCAATTCATATGGGGGCATTTAAATACTTTGAAACAGGGGAGTGTAGATTTAGTAATAGTGGAATGGGGGAGCTTTAAGCTTAGATAGGAAGAGCAACTTTATGAAAGCCATCAGTTACCACATAAATAAAGATAATAGCAAAAACAACGATTCCTAAATAAATTCTCATTAATAAATGTTTACCTAATCAATCAAGTGGAGTAAAGAGTTTTTTAATAATTATAGATAATATTTTTTATTAATGGATTATATTAAGAGTTATGGAAATACTTTTACTTGGTTTTATAACAGGGCTCAGTTTAATTTTAGCTATCGGAGCTCAAAACATATTTGTTATCGAGCAAGGTTTAAAAAAAAATAATATATTTATAATTTGCCTATTATGCTCATTATTTGATGCTCTTTTAATAGGTTTAGGAATATTTATTTTTCATTATTTTCTTTTTCTTTCTAGCCCTATAGTTATCCTAATTCTTAATATCTCTCTTGTTATTTTTTTACTTCATTTTATTTATCAAAAAATATCTAAATCTTTTGGAGAGTACAAAAATAATAACAATGAATTCTCTAAGGACTCCATTAAACAATCGATTCTGAAAACCATAGGTTTTACATTTTTAAATCCTCATGTTTACTCTGATACTGTTTTTTTCTTGGGTAATTTTTCAAAATCTATGGAAATTCAATCAAAAATTATTTTTGGATTAGGAGCTTCATTAGCATCATTAATATTTTTTTTTATACTAGGTTATGGTGCTAAGTCAGTTAGCCCTTATCTAAATAATGCTTTAGCTTGGAAAATTATTAATTTATTTATAATTTTCTTCATGTTTTTAATAGTTTGTTTTGTTTCTTTTACAGAAATATACCCTTTGATTTTATAAGGCATGCTTGGCGCTAGAAACGGAGGAATAACATTAAAGATTTTGGAGTACTCTAAAGTAACGTTCTAGCGCCTTTGACAAAATGAAAATAACAAATATTTTATAATTTCCTTATGCTAAAATAACATAATGAATATTCTCTGATTTCAATTTATTGCACAGCACTTCCTTGACTTTTGTTGTAATGACATAGCTTAGATATGCTAATTATTCATTTTTATTATAAAGAAAATACTTTGCTTTAAAGGCATAGCTGTTAAGTGATTTTAGCAAAAGTAAAATTATTTATTTACTCTAATTTAAGATCATGAATAATTTTACACAAACAGACAGAAATATTAATTTTTGGCTCAACTTAATTAGTAAAAATAATAAATAAGTATTTTTCTTTTATTTGTCCTTAATTAAATGAATAACGTTAACTTTTGGTACCCTGCTTTACTATTTCCCGCTATTCCTTTAATGATGATTTCATTTGGAAATCGCTACAGTACATTAGCAGCATTAATTAGGAAAATTCACGACTCTATTATTATTGAAAGTTCAGGTTTTCCTCTAGCGAAGACTTACATGGACCAATTAAAAGTTCTAACGGTTAGATTACAAATGGTGCGAGCCATGCAAACACTATCAGCTACAAGTTTTTTAGCAAATTTGTTGACTATCTTTTTAGGTTATATGAGCTTAATGGACTGGGCTTTAACATTTTTTGGTTTTGCAGTTTTAATATTTTCTCTAGCTATTGTAATCTTTATTATAGAAATCCAATTTTCAGTTAAAGCATTGGCGAGTCACCTAGCCGATCTACAAGATTCTAAATTGTTCAAAAAATAATTTGATTTGCTATTTTAGCTCCTCGCATCTGCATTATTTTCAAGCCTAAATTATGATAAGTTTCCTGATGATGAACCATTGATTTATCTAAATTTAATCTTTTAATGTCTTCGATATTCATATCATAAGTAGCGCAAGCTTCACTATAGACAATCACTTCTTTTAATGGATTGATTATTTGATGATTTATTGCTGACATGCAAGTCAATACAAAATCTAATACACAAATATCTGTACAAATTCCTGTAACTATTAAGCTTTCAATTTCATAATCTTTAATCCACTTAATAAAAACATTTTCATTATTCTTCAAGTTAATTGCACCTATAAATCCATTAATACAATCTTTATTAATCTTTAGAGCACTACTCTCCATGAGCCATTCAAGTTCGTTAATTATCTTTTCCTCACCAGATCCCTTAATGCAATGTGGTGGATAGGGGTGTTCTGGCCTATTATCTTCATGCGTATCTAAAAAAATAGAAATAGGTAGAGATTTGGCATGAAATATTTTTGCCAAATGATTAGTTTCTTTAACCATATTGTCTACTTGATGATTTTTTTTTAATGGCGCTAAATGACCAGCACCAACAGTACAAAAACCATTAACTTCATCAATTATTAGCATTCCAGAGTTCTTCTGAACTGTATGGGAGGTTTGATAAGTGCTTAAATCCAAATTATTACTCATATTCATTAATAAATCATAAATTTTATATTCAAACTAGATTAAAAATTGAAAATTACTTCTTAGGTTTTTTCATAAGAATATGATAGATGTATGCCGAATAACTTATTAAGAATCCTTATATATTAGTAAGTTTCTTTTTAGCATAAAAACATGGACACATTTTCAGCACTTAAACTTGAGGAATCAATTAATATATCTTTAAAAAGATTAAAATTCGATTCACCAACCCCAATTCAAACTCAGACAATTCCTTTAGCATTAAAAGGTCAAGATATTTTAGGCACAGCTCAAACTGGTACAGGCAAGACCATAGCTTTTGCTATACCTTTAATTACCCATCTTATTAAAAATCCTAAAAATAATGCTTTAATACTCACACCAACTAGAGAGTTAGCAGCGCAAGTTCTTCAATCAATCCGAGAGCTTTTAGATAGAACAAACCCTATTCCGACAGCATTGCTAATCGGAGGAGACCCTATGCCTAAGCAGCTTCAGCAGTTAAGAAGAAATGCGAGGATTGTAGTAGGTACTCCTGGTAGAACGATGGATCATCTTCAGAGAAAAACCCTTAAACTTGAGACAACAACATTCTTAGTTTTAGATGAAACTGACAGAATGTTAGATATGGGGTTCAGTGAAGATATTAATAAGATTCTCTCAAAATTACCTAAACACCAAACATTATTATTTTCAGCCACTATTCCAAAAAATATAATGTCTTTGGCTGAAAAATTTCTTCACCAACCGGCAAGAATTGCTGTAGGTGGAGATAATAAACCAATCGAAAATGTTAAACAAGAAACCCTCCAAGTCACTGAAGCAAGTAAATACGATCAGTTGGTTTTAGAATTAGAGAAAAGAACAGGATCTATTATTGTTTTTGTGAAAACTAAAAGAGGTGCTGAGAGGCTTGCTAAAAAACTAAGAGGTGAAGACTATAGTGTAGATGCCATTCACGGGGACCTTAGGCAAAGTAAAAGAGATAGAGTTATCCTCAATTATCGAAAATTAAAATTTAGAATTTTAGTGGCAACAGACGTTGCAGCTAGAGGTCTAGATATCCCTCATATAGAGCATGTTATTAATTATGATATAACTCAAAGTCCAGAAGATTATGTTCATAGAATTGGAAGAACCGCTCGAGCAGGAGCGAAAGGCTTTGCTTTAACTTTCCTTACAAATGCCGATAGAGGAAAATGGGATGCTATTCAAAAACTTATTAATCCAAGTTATAAATCTCAATCTGGAGGATCGTCAAGACCTGGTTCTTCTAAATCTTACAAAGGTAAGCCTAGAAAAGGATCTAGAGGAGGATCTAAGTTTGGTTCACCTAAGGCTTCTGGAGGACAGGGAAGTAAACAGTTTACTTTTAAAAGTAAAACAAAGAAAACCTTTTCAAAAACGAAAAAAACTTTTGTAAAAAAACCTGCTTAGGTTTTGATTTGATTTTCTATTCTTGACAATATTCTTTTCAAATGAAAAAAAATAATAGCTGATACAGTAAAATTAATTATTAGTAACCCAATCCAAATACCATTTACCTCAAACTCAAAATACTTAGTAATAAGATAGATTACAATTCCAGGTAAAACTCCAAGTCTAATAAAGGCATAAAAAGCAGTGTATAAAGGTTTTTTAATTCCCAGAAAGACTGATCCGCTCATATGTACAACTGGAAATAAAAAACTCCAAATCGCAGCAAAATACAAATAATTCTTTGAATACCTAATGACTTCTTCATCGTTAGTGAAAAGAGAAGATAGAAATTCTCCTAAAAAGATTAAAATAATAGATCCAAAAAACATCATAATGAATCCAATTTTAAGTGAAGTTATATAAACTTCTCGAATCCGTTTATATTCTTTTGCTCCATAACTTTGCCCAATAATTGAAACTAATGCTACATTTAGACCAATCGTAGGTAGAATTATCAATTCCTCTATTCTAAGCGCAACACCAAACGCTGCTGCTGCAGAAGGCCCATAGCCTGCTACAAATTTTGTTATCACAAAAAATCCAAATGCAATCATTAGATAGGAAATACTGCTAGGAATAGATTGGCTAATAAATTTTTTAAAATAATTAAATTTCAATATAAGCATATGAGAAGAGTAATTCTGCATTATATCAGTTTTAACTGCGTGCATAAAAAGATAACTAGTGGCGATGAGTTGAACTGTTACAGTAGAAAATGCAATTCCCATAATACCAAGAGGGGGTATAAATAAAAATCCAAAACAAAGAATTGGGTTGAGAGCAATATTTAAAAAAAAACCAAACATCATTACATTTCTATTTTTTTTTGAATCTCCTATCGCATTTAAAATGGAATTAACTACTAGACTAAGAAGCATAAAAGGAGCTCCAATAGCAATCACAGTCATATAAGCAACTGAATTATTTAAAAAACTACCCTCAGCCCCAAAAAAAATAAAAATCCACTCACACGAATAAAAAATTACTCCTCCCATGATAATAGAAAATATTATTGTATATAAAATTGCCTGAACATAAATTTCACATGCTCTTCTTTGATCTCCAGATCCAATATAATTTGATATTAGTGCAGTTGTGCCCTGAGAAAACCCAATAGCTAAAGCTAATAAAATAAAAAAAACAGGAAAGGTGATGGCCATAGATCCAATAGCTTCAGAACTAATAAGACCAGCGTAAAAAGTATCTGTGATATTATAGAACGTGTGAAATATCATTCCAATACTTGCTGGTAATGCAATTTTTATAATTTGTGACTTAATATCACCTTTAGAGAGATTCATTTGAGTTTGTTAGTATAGTTAGAAGGGCTTTATTACAACTAAAATTACTATAAAAACTAGTAATAAAGTGGGGATTTCATTGGTATATCGAAGGTATTTTGAGGAATAACTCTTAAGGTTATGAAAAAGATTTTTTCTGATTTTCCCCAAGTACATATGATAGCCGGACAAGATAATGACCAGGCAAATCTTTAAATATAACCAAGTATCTAGACCCACATGATGAATGAGTCCTATACCAAAGATCCATGTTGCGATCATCGCAGGATTCATAATTAATTTTAATAGTCTTAATTCCATTTTTTTGAAAATTTCAACAGATTCTTTATTTTGAATATTCTCAACGTGATAAATAAACAATCTAGGTAGATAAAATAATCCAGCAAACCAACAAATTAAAGAAATGATATGAAGTACTTTTAACCATTCATACATATTTTATGTCCATTTCGCTTCAGGGGGCATGGACATCAATATAGCATCAATATTTCCACCTGTCTTTAAACCAAATAAGGTCCCCCTATCGTAGAGAAGATTAAATTCTACATATCTTGATCTTTTATGGGAAAGTTTTTCTATATCTTCTTCATTATAGTTCATATCTTTTTTACGAAGTGTATTTGAATTAACAAAGTTTGCAAAAAATTGACCTACATCTTTGATGAAATTTAAATCTTTTTCAAAATCACTTGTATTTAAATAATCAAAAAATATTCCGCCTATTCCCCTTTTT
This sequence comes from uncultured Alphaproteobacteria bacterium, assembly GCA_963926395.1. Classification (GTDB taxonomy): domain Bacteria; phylum Pseudomonadota; class Alphaproteobacteria; order HIMB59; family HIMB59; genus HIMB59. Next base: position 52,390 of record CAWUWX010000002.1, on the reverse strand, counting down.
TCATCTCGATGTTTTAGAAAAAAATATTCATCACACTCTTTTTTAAACTTTGGGTAATACTGACGGTCATGCTGATTACATGTTTTCTCTAGTCCTGAATGAAATGCATTAGTTTCTTCATCCTCTGGAATTGCTGGCGTTAAATCGCACCCCCCACCAAACCAACTTTTAGAAGCAGTGACTATGTATCTGGTATTAAAATGAGCTGCTGCTATTTTAGGGTTTTTCATGTGAGCTACGACTGAAATACCGCTAGCCCAAAAAGAGGGATTGTCATCTGTACCAGGCATATTCTTTCTAAATTCTTTAGTAAATTCGCCATGGACTGTAGAAATATTTACTCCTACTTTTTCAAATACATTTCCTTTTAGCGTGGACATAAGTCCACCACCACCACCTTGACGCTCCCAAATCTTTTCTTTAAATCTAGATCCATCAATTTTTTCAATAGAACCAACCATTTGATTTCTTAACTCCTTGAACCAAGTTGAGCTAATTTTCTTATTATTTTCTATATCTGTAATCAAAACTACCAACCCTGAAGTTCTAATTTAATTAAGGATTCAATCATTTGAATATGATCTTCACGATCATTTAGGCAAGGAATATAACCAAAATTCTTCCCACCATTTTCCATAAATATTTCTCTATTCTCGCCATTTAACTCTTCGATTGTTTCAAGACAATCTGAAGAAAAAGCTGGGCTTATCACCTGAATATCATCAATACCTTCTTGGGCAAATTTTTCTATGGTTTTGTCGGTATAGGGTTGTAACCACTCTGCAGGACCAAATCTTGACTGAAATGTAGTTAAACATAACTCTTCATCTAAGCCCATTTTTTCTTTCACGAGTCTAGTCGTTCTATGACAAAAACAGTGATAAGGATCACCTTTATCTAAATATTTTTTTGGAACTCCGTGATAACTAAAAATTAATTTTTTTGGTTTAGAATTTGTTTCCCAATACTCTTTAATACTATTGCATAAAGCCTCGATGTATTGCGGGTGAGTATGATAATTTGATATAAACCTTAAAGCGGGGACCCATCGCCATTTTAAAAATTCTTTTGCAACCGCATCAAAAGTTGAACCAGTTGTAGCTGCACAATACTGGGGATATAAAGGTAAAATAATAATTTTATCACAGTTATGTTTCCTTAAATTGTTTAGACCACTATGAATACTAGGATTACCATACCTCATCCCAAGATCAAAAATAATATGAGGATGAGTGTCTTTAAATTTTGCTTTAGTTAATTCTAATTGATTTTTAGCATTGACCATTAAGGGAGATCCGCCATCTGCCCAAATAGATTTATAAAGTTTGGCTGATTTAGCAGGCCTAATATTTAAAATAATTACATTTAAAATTAACCACCAAATCCATTTGGGCGTTTCTATAACTCTAGTATCAGATAAAAATTCTTTGAGATAAACTCTTAGAGATTTTGCGGTTGGTTCGTCTGGAGTCCCTAAATTAGTTAATAGAACTCCTATTTTTGGCTTTGAACCATGAACATAATCTTTATTTCCTTTGAATGATGACATTTAATAAATTACGTATTTTATACTAGTTTAGTTCTTATTTGATCAATGAACATGCGCACATTGTTCTCTGGTGTAGTTTTTTGAACTCCGTGGTCAAGGCTTGCGATCCACCCAGATCTATGTTTTGGATTAGAATCATTGATATAGTTGATAAATTCTACTAACGCACTTTTAAAAGTATCTTTGTCTTCTAAGGCTAATAGGTCATTGGAGAAATTGCCTTGAAGAGAGAGTTCAGTATTCTTTAATTCTGTCAAAATATCATAGCCGGACCCTAAAACAGTTAATCTTAATCCAATAATTTCTTTTAAACATTGATACTTATTTAAAGAAATATTTTTAGTAAAATAACCTATTTTATTAGGGTGTCTTTGTGCTTGTTTTTTAATAAAAGGAATAACTTTATTTTTAAAATCATCGTCGTGTAGGTTGTTAGCTTCAGTGTCGAAGATCATTAGCAAGTCCAAATCTGTTTCAAGCTGTATATCGATATTCTTTGTTAGAATTTTTTCCATTGCAATCAAGAAAGGATTTAAGAGAGAGTTATTTTTTTCATGATTCCGTGTTGCAAAGTGATAGAGAGTGATAGGACCTCCCACAAAACCAATAAGAGATTTATTTTTAGGTAAAGCGGAACGAATTAAATTTAAAGATTCAGATTGAAACTTAATAAAATGATTAAAGCGCTCAATTTCTATATTTTCTAAATGCTTGATTTCTAAATGATTTTGAAATTGAGGGCCTGGATTAAAAGTTAAGCCCATACCTAAAAAATCTAAAGGAAATAAAATATCGCTAAATAAAATAGCAGCATCAAAATCAAAATCCTGTATGGGTCCTAATGTTACCTCACAAGATAGTTCTGGTTGAAGGCACAACTCCTCAAAAGAATATTTCTCTTTGAGTTTTTGATAATGAGCATGGTATCTCCCAGCCTGTCTCATTAACCAGATAGGAGGAATAATTTGCTCTTTTCTATTTAAGGCGTTATGAAATGATTGATTATAAATAACTGACAATATCTCTTGCCCCATAGGTAATAATAAAATCAGCTTTTGCCCTTTTAAAAACTAATAAACTCTCATGAAGTAATTTTGTGTAATCCCCAAGCTTCTCTTTATGAAGATAATTAAGACTGGCGTATTCTCCACTAACTTGATAGACGCCAGTTGGCAATAAGGTGTTTGATTTAATGTCATTAATCAGATCTATAGAAGTCATCCCTGGTTTAACCATTAAATAGTCGGCACCCTGAGCGGCATTATCAATTGAGCTTTTGATAGCCTTATCTCTATCATTAACCGGAAGCTGATAGGAAGACCTGTCAAATCCAAGGGGAGATGATTTAGCTGCTTCTCGAAAAGGACCGTAAAGATTACTTTTAAATTTAGTTGAATAACTCATGATAGGAGCACTATTGAACCCATTGACCTGAAAGGTTTTTTTTAAATATTTTGTTGTATTTTTCATCATATCGCTTGGAGCAATAATATCTGCACCTGCTTCTAGATATGTGTTTGCCGCAACTCCAAGAGAGTAGTGTGTTTTTTGAAGATCAATTTTTTTATGTTGAGAAACGCCGCAGTGTCCATCAGGAGTTATAGAACATAAACATGTATCAATTAATACTACTATATCTTTGCCAAATTGTTTTTTAATATCTCTGATAACGTCGTAATGAAAACTGAAGTCTTCAGGAAGTATCTGTTTTTGATTAGGGACAATAAAAAGAAGAAAATTTTTTACCCCTTTTTTTAAATCTTTTTCTAAAGCTTGATTTATTTTTTTTGATGACCAACTATAATTTTTACCTAACCCTTTAATGGGTTTTTTATCTTTAATTTTTTGATCAATAAAAAAAGGTTGAATAAGCATATTGGGGCTTATTTTACTAATTTTACTAATAGGAAAAAAAGGTTTCATTTTTTTAATTCATTCTCTCTAAAGTCTTCATAACTAAGATATACGTTTAATTGTTTTTTTGGAATAACTTTTGAAATTTGGTTATAGGTATTACCAGGTCCGCAAGAGTTCCTTTTATTTAGTATTTCAGGTCTTAATTTTATTGCTAAATTAAATGCAGAAAAACTCATCCAATAAAAACTTTCAGCTATAAATAATTCATCAATGGTAATCCTATTAACTGATGGGGATAGTGAGTAGTGAGGAATCTTCTTAAATTGAGATTCAAGTTTATTTTCTTTATAGGTCAGTTTATAAGGTTTTTGTGAAGATTGAGTAAAGTGAATATTGGGGAATCTGTAACTTTCACCAAAATTATCTAAACTCGCATTGACTAATACACCTATTTTATTCAATTTTTGCCAAGTACTACTACCTGAAGCAATAATATAGGAGGCGTCTTTGAACATTTTCTTTGAAATAGAATTAGCCCTAGAGACAATAATAATTTTTTTTGCAAGGTTGACGGCAGAAGAGATTTCTGTCCTTTCAAACATATGGTATTTTTTTAAGTTATTGGGAAATATGTTTTTAACTTTAATGGTCTTTTCCTTAAATAAATATTTCTTATCATGGAAGTATTTATTAGAGGTATTATCTCTTCCTCTAGAAAATATAATTTTTTTATTAAGAACATTATCAATAGAAACTCCAATATCTAATGAGCAGCCTCCACCCCAGCGTGCAAGAAAATTTCTTTCTCTAAGGCAGTTTTCATAACTTTCCAAATGATTTACCTTTTCAAGAATTTTTTTTAAATTTTTATCATTAGTTCTAAACTCAATCGCTACACAGCCTTGAGCTGCAGCGCTGGGAAATTGCGAGAGTGGAAGAATAACGGATGTAAACTCAGCTAAGCTTTTTTTAAATCTTATGAATTCCTTATTATTTATTTTTTGACCATACTTAAACACTCTGTCAATAGCTGCTTTGGACATGAAGAGACCGTCTTCAGACTTATTAGTAATAATTTTAGATAGACGTGTTTGAATATTGCCTCTTATTTTTTTAGCCTTTAAAGATTGAAAAGGAATAAAATTTTTCAACAACTTTAAATAATAGGCCCGCCTAGGAGAAGAAGTACCTAAATTCAGAGATTTCTTTCTTAACGATTTTTTTTTTATAAGAACGACATCCCTGGGGTCATCTCTCTCTAATGTAATAAATGATGTTTTTAGTGTATTTTTTACGGGAAGATCTTTAAAGGAATGAACAACAATATCTGCATTTTTTGTAATTAACTCATTTGATAGTGAGTTAGTAAATATTCCAAATCCATGTTTTTTCCAAGCATGAGCTGACATATCTTTATCTCCTATAGATTCAGAATAAATAATTTGAAATTTAAAATTTTTATTTTTTCTTTGAATGGCTTCAATAGCCATTAGAGTTTGTATTTTAGCTAAAAAGCTAGATCTAGATAGTATTTTAATAGTTTTCATTAATTTCAATAAATTATTATGACAAAAAAATTAAAAAAATACTTTAACTAATTTGTTACGCTACGTTCGATCTTTTGCGATTTACGATTAGCTATTTTAGTAATTATTTTATTTTCATCAGTACTCCATTTATAGAGAGTGTTTAGCACAGGTAAAGCGGAAATGCCAAAAGCTGTAAGAGAGTATTCTACACTTGGCGGCATAATATTGAGAACTTTTCTATTCACTAAACCGTCCTTTTCCATTTCTTTTAATTGCTTGGAAAGCATTTGAGTAGTAACTTTTGTTAACTTATTCCTCAAAATCCCAAATCTACAAGGTCTTTGACTTAGGTGGTATATGATTGGAATTTTCCATTTACCTCCAATTATACTAATAGCTTTTTCAACAGGGCATGTAACAGATCTTTTGCTCATGGTATGAATAAGTATACTACTATGTAAAAAATGTCTACTTGTTATATCTAAGTTTTAATATAATTTTTGTAAAAAATTGGAGAATTAAATTATGAAACCTACAATCGCACAAAAAAGCCCTTACCCAATCGATATTGAGACTGGTAAAACTTATTATTATTGCTCATGTGGTAATAGTAAAAAACAACCTTTTTGTGATGGATCGCATTCAGGTTCATCTTTTTCACCTATTGCATACAAAGCTGAAGAAACTAAAACAGCTTATTTTTGTGGATGTAAACAATCGTCTTCTCAGCCGTTTTGTGACGGAACACATACAAAAATATAAATACATTGAAAGAAAATAATTATGTATAAATCTGATAATAACTCTTGGGGTCTCATAGCAAAAATTTTTCACTGGGGGTTAGCTGTATTTTTAATTATGCAAATGTCATTTGGTATAAATCTACATTTTATGGAATTTTCTCCATTTAAAGGAATGCTTATTAATAATCATAAAATTTTTGGAACCGCCATTTTACTTCTTGTTATCTTAAGGTTGGGATGGAGATTTTCTAATCCCAAACCATCAAATAAAGAAGTACCTATGACACATCGTGTTGCGTCAGGAGTAATTCACGTATTACTATATTTATTAATTATTTGGCTTCCAATTCAAGGAATGCTTTTGACTTGGACCGGAGGATATGATGTGGCAATATTAGGTTTATTCACCTTACCAAGACTTATAGGTGAAAATCTTGCTTTCTACGAGGAGCTTAAAGGATTTCATTATACTTTTACTTTAATTTTACTATTTACTTTCCTTATTCATTTGGCAGGAGGACTTTATCATCGCTATATTGATATAGATAAATATGGTATTTGGAAAAGAATGAGCTTTAAAAAATAATATATTCATCTTAATTGATATTAATTGCGTAAAGATTAGACATGAAAATAAATACAAAAAATATTGTAATCATTTCAGGTAGTCTAAGAAAAGACTCCTTTAACACTAAAGTTTTAAAAAATATGGAAATAGAAATTAATAGCCAAGGTTATAATACTACTTTTGTTGATTTAAATGATTACCCTCTTCCTTTTTATAATGAGGATGTAGAGCTGAAAGGAATTCCATCTAACCTTTTTATGTTAAAAAATATTCTAATATCTTCGTCAGGATTAATCGTATCGAGTCCTGAATATAATGGTGAAATTTCGGCAGTTCTGAAAAATACATTGGATTGGCTTTCAAGAAAAAAAGTAAATGAAACTCCTAAAGAGAATTTTTTAGATCTAAAAACAATTGCTGTAGGAGCTTCTATTGGAAAAAATGGTGCTAATAGATCTATTGAAAGACTTCAAGTATTACTTAGAGTTCTAGGCGTAGATAGAGATATTTTAACTTATAGTTTATCTAAAGCCTCGAATGATACTTTTGACAATGATGGTAAATTCACAATAATTGAAGAAAAAGAAATTATAAGAAAATTAGTCTCAAATTATTTAGGATCAATAAATTCTTTAAGAGATAATTTAGATAATCCTAATGTAAAAGCAGCCCAAAATTAATGGAAATAGGAATAGATAGTTTTGCAGACAAAAGAGAAGGTGCAGATAGTGTAAAATCAATTAATAATGTTATTGAAAGAATAGTTCATGCTGACAAAGTCGGTCTTCATGTTTTTGGGATTGGGGAACATCATAGAAAAGAATTTTTAGATTCAGCTCCATTTATGATTTTATCTGCAGCGGCTGTTCGTACAAAAAATATTAGATTAACAAGTGCCGTGACTGTTTTAAGCGCTGCTGACCCTGTTAGAGTTTATCAAAATTTAGCTACACTGGATTTAATTTCTGGAGGTAGAGCGGAGATGGTTGCGGGAAGAGGTTCTTTTTCTGAAGCTTTTCCATTGTTTGGTTATAACTTCGAAGATTATGATGCTTTATTTATAGAAAAGCTAAAACTGCTCCTCCAAATCAGAGATAACGAAGTGGTTAATTGGAAAGGTCAATTTCGAGCACCTCTTGTCAATCAAACGATTTATCCAAGGCCATTACAAAACCCTTTGCCAATAGCTTTGGGTGTAGGAGGAACCCCTGAATCTTTTGCAAGAGCTGGCACATTAGGCTTGCCTTTAATGCTAGCTATCATAGGAGGTCAGACTCATCGCTTCCGTCCGCTTGTCGATCTTTACAGAGAAGCTTGGGAACTTGCTGGTCACCCTAAGGAAAAATGTTCTGTAGGAATTCATTCTCTTGGCTATGTTGCCAATACTAAAGAGGAAGCGATTGACCTTTACTATGAAGGATATGCCAAAATGTTTAATAAGATAGGAAGAGAAAGAGGTTGGCCTCCTGTTACTATGCAGGGCTTTCAGGATCAAATTAGCTCAAAAGGAGCGATTGTCTTAGGCAGTCCTGAAGAAGTTGCTGAAAAAATCCTTCGTCATAGTGAAGCTTTAGGTGGAATTACAAGATTTCAATTTCAGATGGATATAGCTGATATTACCCATGAAAATCTTCTTAAATCTATCGATTTAATTGGTAAAAAAGTAATTCCTTTGGTGAATAAATAATTTGAAAGTAACTACAAAAAACTTAGGAATGCGTCTAAAATGCTATTTAAATTATAAAAATGAGTATTAAATTGTAATGGTGAAAGATCATAACTGGAAATCCAGCTACTTAAATAAATTTCAGACTGAAATCGATAAAATTAAAGAAGAAGGTCATTATAGAACTTTCAATAGTATTGAGCGTAAGGCAGGAAATTTTCCTAAAGCAACAAGACATCATAATGGTGAAATGCATGAAATTGATGTTTGGTGCTCGAATGATTATTTAGGTATGAGTCAAAATCCTGATGTTATTCAAGCAATGGTTAAGGCCGCAGAAAAACTTGGAGCTGGAAGCGGCGGAACGAGAAATATATCCGGAACAACCCAGAATCACATCCTCTTAGAAGAAGAAATTGCAAAACTTCATCAAAAAGAAAGAGGTCTTGCTTTTAATTCTGGTTATAGCGCCAATGAATCTGCTTTAAAATCAATTATTTCTGCATTTGATAACTGCTTAGTTCTTAGTGATGAGTTAAATCATGCTTCACTAATCGAAGGAATTCGATCGAGCAAAAAAGAGAAAGCTATCTTTAAACATAATGATGTAAGTCATTTAAAAAGTGTGCTTAAGGGAGTATCCTTTGAAAGACCTAAGGTGATTGTTCTTGAATCTGTTTATTCGATGGAATCTGATTTTGCGCCACTTGAAGATATTGTTGAGATAGCTCAAGAGAATGGAGCTCTTATATATCTTGATGAAGTTCATGCCGTAGGTCTTTATGGTCCTAATGGGGGAGGCGTTGCAGAGTCTAAAGGGATAGCGCAGCACATTGATGTAATAAATGGAACTTTAGCAAAAGCTTTTGGCTTAGCTGGAGGTTATATCGCTTCGACTGAAATTATAATAGATTACGTAAGGAGTTTTTCTAAGGGTTTTATTTTTACTACCTCTATGTGTCCGGCAGTAGCTGCTGGAAGTCTAGAAAGTATGAGACAGGTTCAGAAGAAACCAGAGCTAAGAGCTGAGTTTTTTGAAAACGTTAACTTTGTAAAAAATGAACTTTCTAAAGTAGGTATTCCATTTTTAGATTCAGGATCTCATATAGTGCCTGTCATTGTTGGCGATAGTAGGCTTTGTAAGGAAATTAGTGATTATCTTTTAGATGTACATAATGTTTACGTCCAGCCTATTAATTTTCCAACAGTTCCAAAAGGAACTGAAAGATTAAGAATTACACCTACTCCATGTCACTCAAAAGAGGTAACTCAAAATTTCGTAGAAGCTTTAAAAGATGCTTGGTTTAAGTTTATGCCAAGACTTTCAATGGTTTTAGAGCAAAAAGAAGCTCAAAAAAACCTCTCGTAAACCCCAAAACAATATTTGATAAGAATTTTTTTTCAGTACAATACACAACTATATGAAGGTTTTAGCTTTTTATAGTTTTTTTGAGTTAATAGACCCTCTTGCAGTAGAGAGTAAAATAAAAAATTTTATTTCAAATATTTCGATTAAAGGAACTATTCTTTTAAGTTCTGAAGGTATTAACGGAACGATTGCAATCCCCAAAGAGAGCGAAACGTTGATGAAAGATTTTTTGATTGAGTTAGGAGTAAATGAAAAATATATAAAAGTTTCAAATTTTGATGGAAAAAAAATATTTAATTCTTTTGCCATTAAAGTTAAAAAAGAAATTGTCACTTCTGATTTTAATTTAACAATTGATGAAATTAACAATGGTCAATTTATTGAGCCAGAAAAATGGGATGAATTCATCAAACAAGAAGATGTTTGTATTATTGATACGAGAAATGATTATGAGTATAGATTAGGTCATTTTCAAAATGCTCTTGATCCTAATATTGCAACTTTTAGAGATTTTAAAAAGTATATAGAGGATAATAAAGAATCATTAAAGAACAAAAAAGTTGCAATTTATTGTACGGGAGGTATTCGATGTGAAAAGGCAGGACCTTTAATGCAAAAAAATGGAATTGACACTTATCAATTAAAAGGAGGTATCTTAAAATATCTAGAAGTATCTTCGGCTAAAAATTGGAATGGAGAATGTTTTGTTTTTGATTACAGAGTAGCTTTAAATAAAAATCTGCAACCTGGAAGTAGTATCCTCTGTCACGGTTGTAATATGCCATTAAATTCTGACGACACTAAGTCTCCTTATTATAAAGAAGGTTTTAGTTGTCATAGATGCTATGACAAGTTGAACGCTAAAAAAATAAGGTCTTTAACTGATAAAAGAGAGCATTGGAAGAGATTATTAGACCAGTAATTTCTTTAAATCAAACTTGACCTCATAATAAATTAGTTTATTTTACGCCCATGGCAAAAAAGTCTACATATCAATTAAAGCAGTTATTACCTGAGGAAAAACCTGAAACAGGTACAAAATATATTGTAAGAAAACCTACTAAAGGCTTAAAAGTAGCAGAAAAATTAAGACAAAAAAAATATGATCCTGTTCTTAAGAAGCATGTTTGGTTTGTTGAAAAAAAAATGCCTCCTCATAGTAAATAATTTAACTATATTAGTCCTATCGCACATAACACTTTATATTGGTTAAGAAGAGATTTAAGGATAGTCGACAATCCGAGTCTAGCTCATTTACAAGAAAATAATCTCCCCGTAATAGCCATTTACATTCTTGACTCTATTGAAAAAGATTCATTGGGAAAGGCCTCACTTTGGTGGTTACAAAAAACCTTAGAAAAATTAAAAAGTGATTATAAACAAAAGTTTAATTTAGATCTCATTATTCTAGAAGGTAACGCCTTTAAAATTTTAGATCAATTTATTGAAAAATATCAAATCAAAGAAGTAATCTGGAATAGACTTTATTCCAAACAAACAATTCTTAGAGATTCATCTATTAAAAAAAAATTAGAGCAAAAAGAAATTATTGTTACGAGTTTCAACTCCCATCTTTTAAATGAGCCCTGGGAAATAAAAAATAACTCAGGAGAATATTTTAAAGTATTTACACCTTATTGGAAAAATTCTTATCCTTTTTTTCTTGAGAAAAATTATACCTATCCTCAAATCAAAAAAATCATCCCTCTGAATCATCAGGAAAAATTCAAGGAATTTAATTTTCTCCCATCTAAGAAGTGGTATGAGAAGTTTGAACAATACTGGGTTCCTGGAGAAAAAAGTGCTTTAAAAAAAATTGATCAATATTTAATTGAAAATATTAATCAATATAAGGTTAACAGAGATAGGCCAGACATTGATCAAACTTCCAGAATATCTCCTCATCTTAAGTTTGGTGAAATTTCCCCAAGAGTTATTGTCGAAAAGATTAAAAAAATGAAAACTAATAATGATTCAGTATCTCATTACTTATCTGAAATTGGTTGGAGAGAATTTGCATATACTCTATTATTTTATGCCGAAGATTTAAAAACTCAGCCTATTAATAAAAAATTTACAAAATTTCCTTGGGCTAAAAATCAAAAACAATTTCAAGCTTGGAGAAAGGGACAAACAGGTTTTCCTATTATCGATGCAGCAATGTTGCAACTTTATGAAGAGGGTTGGATGCATAACCGTTTAAGAATGATAGTGGGAAGCTTTCTAGTAAAAAATTTGCGAATTCATTGGCATGAGGGTGAAAGATATTTTCAAGATTGCTTACTAGACTATGATGAGGCTAGCAATCCTGCCGGATGGCAGTGGGTAACTGGTTGTGGCGCAGATGCAGCTCCATATTTCAGGATATTTAACCCCATACTTCAAAGTGAAAAATTTGATCCGGAAGCAATATTCATTCTTAAATTTTTACCTCAATTAAAGATTTTCAATAAAGCTAAAAATATTTTCCAACCTTGGCTCAATCCTGAATTTTTAGATAAGCTTATTCATGAAAAAAAATATCAATTACCAATTGTTGAATTGAGCATATCTAGAAATGAAGCATTAGATGCTTTTAAAAAAATTAATTCTAAAATTAAGTAATTGATGAAAGAAAAAATTGCAATTATAGGATCTGGAATAGCTGGTTTAAGTACAGCTTATTTTGCGCAGCACCAGTATGACATCACATTATTTGAAAAAAATGACTACATTGGAGGTCATGCTAATACTAGAACGGTTAAATTGGATGAAGCTCATATTCCTGTAGATACAGGTTTTATAGTTTTCAATAGTCATACTTATCCTAATTTAATTAAATTATTCGATGAATTGGAAGTTGAGACTATTAATAGTGATATGTCATTTAGCTTTTATAATCCCAGTCAATCATTTGAGTATGGTGGAGGTACTTTATCTTCACTAATAAGCGATAAATCAAATTTAATAAAACCTTCTTTTTATATAATGATTAAAGATATAATTAGATTTTATAAAAAATTTCAAAAAAAATCACCTATTCCAAATATTACTTTAGAGGATTACTGCATACAGAACAATTACTCTAAAGCTTTTATGGATTTTCATTTATTGCCCCTCATATCCAGTATCTGGTCAACTCCTGACGAACTATCAATGAAACAGCCTTTATCAAGCATCGTATCTTTTTTTCAAAATCATAAATTATTTAATTTTATAGATAGGCCTCAATGGAAAACTGTTAAAGGAGGGTCAAGGAATTATATTAAAAAAATAATAGCTAATACAAAAATGAATATTAATTTATTAGCTAAAATTGAAAAAATCATCATTCATGAAAAAGGTGTAGATATCTTTAGTAATGGCTCTTCCAATCATTTCGATAAAATAGTCTTTGCAGCACCCCCCAATCAATTTCTTAAATTAATATCCTCATGGTCTGATGAGGAAAGAGAAATACTCTCTAAGTTTAAATTCCAAAAAAACCATATACAGCTTCATCAAAATAGTTCCACAATGCCTAAGCATAAAGGAACTTGGTCAAGTTGGAATTTCTATACAGATATAAATAAAAAATTCTCACTAACATACTGGATGAATAAACTCCAAGAACTTAAAACTAACCAAAATATTTTTGTTTCCTTAAATCAAAACTTTAAAGACAATATCTCTTATCAGACGTATTATGATCATCCTGTAACATCTAACCAGAGCAACACAGCACAAAAAAATATAGGAAATATTCAGGGAATGAATAATTGCTATTATGTTGGTAGCTATTTGGGTTACGGATTTCATGAAGATGGAATTCAGTCAGCTATTAAAGTATGCCAAAAAATACATATTAAATTTAATCAAAATTTTATGAATCCTGATACATCAAGAGTATTATGGAAATAACAAAATTTAATTCTTGTGGTATTGGAAAAATTGTCCACGCAAGAAATAAAGACACCAAAAATTATTTTTCATATAACGCCCCATACCTTCTCTTAAATTTAAAAGAACTTCCTATTCATAATAAAATTTTTTCTATGAATAAATTTAATATTTTTTCAATATCTAATAAAAATCATGGTTTCAGAGAAAAAGATAAGTCCATTCTTGAATTTTCTGAAGATATGGCGATAAAACACTCAATTAAATTTAACTCCATAATGTTTCTTAGCATACCTAGAATTATAGGTTATGCGTTTAACCCTATTAGTTTTTATTTATACTTAAATGATGAGCAAAAGTTAATGGCAGTAATCTATGAGGTTAAAAATACTCACGGCGATCAAATACATTATTTGGATATCAATAATTTTAATAATAAAAAATTTCAAAAAAATATGTATGTTTCTCCATTTATTGAAATGGAGAGTCACTATGAAATTTCTTTAAAAACTGATAATAAAAATCATTTCATTTGTAATATTCAACAATTCGACATAAATAATAAAAACATTTTTTTTGCATCTCTTGATATCCAATTAAAATCAATACTCAATTATAATTTGCTAAATTTTTTTTTGAAAAACATTTTTTCCACATTTAAAGTGATTTTGCTGATACATTACCAAGCAATGAAACTCTTTTTCAAAAAATCCAAATTTTTCAGTCATTCTAAAAATCTAAATAAAAAAGTTAACGTAAAGTAAGAATATGATTACCAAATTCATCGATAATTATGTTAATACATTATGTTCAAAAATTGAATTTGGCTCTTTTCAATTAAATTTTAGAAATAAAAACTATTCTTTTCAAGGTCAATATAAAGGACCTAATATAGAAATGAAAATTCTTAAAACATCCATGTTATGGGACTTATATCTTAGGGGTTCAGTGGGACTAGGGGATGCTTATATTAAAAAGAAATTTAAGGTAAATAACTTAAGTGAATTCCTAGAGTTTGGTGCTCTAAATGGCTCAGCTTTTGACGAGCAAATGGATGGATCTTTTCTTTATCGTTTAATTTCAAAGTCTCATCAGTATAAAACTAAAAATTCAATCAAACAAAGTAAGAAGAATATTCACTCTCATTATGATTTGGGTAATCAATTTTATACAACTTGGTTAGATGCCACCTTAACTTATTCCTCAGGTTTTTTTAAAAATGGAGATGAAACTTTAACTGAAGCTCAAATTAAAAAGTTCGAAAGTCTTATTAGCAATAATATTCCACTGTCTGGAGATAGAATATTAGAAATTGGTTCAGGTTGGGGAAGCTTTGCTTTTTACTTATTAAATAAATTTCCAGATATCAAAGTAGATACTTTGACAATTTCTAAAAAACAATTTGATTATGTTTCTGAAAAATCAAAATCACTTGGTTATGAAAGTAATTTAAATGTTATCTATAAGGATTATAGAGAGCATTTAGGTCAATATAATAGAGTTTACTCAATTGAAATGTTTGAAGCTGTAGGAATGGAGTTTTGGAATGATTATTTTTTAAAAATTCGTGATTTATTGATGCCTAAAGGAATTTTTTCAATGCAAACCATTGTTATTGATAATAAATATTTTAATAAATATATTAACAAAATTGATTTTATTCAAAAATATATTTTTCCTGGCGGAATGTTGCCTTCAATTCATGAATTAGATAAAATTGCTAAAAATTTAAATTTTAAATTCAAATTAAATAGAAAAATGGCAGATAGTTATTCAAAAACTCTTTTGATTTGGAGTGATAACTTTAATGAAAAGTGGAATAAGCTCAAAAAACTTGGTTTTAATGACGAGTTCAAAAGAACTTGGAATTTTTACCTTTCATACTGTTATGGTGGTTTTAAAGCTAAAACAATCGATGTTTGTCAAATAGATTTTACGAAATCGTAGATCTAAAATTATGTTTAGTCGTATATATGTTATGAAAATTTTTAAAAAGATTATTCTTTTTTTTTCTTTTTTGATTTTGATAGGATGTAGCAATATGAAATTAAATGACTTCGAAAATAATGTACCTGTATTTAAAATTGAAGAATATTTTTTAGGGAAAACATCAGCATCAGGCTTATTTATTGACAGATTTGGAAAAGTTAAAAGACAGTTTACAGTTGATATGGAGGGTATCCAAGATGGTGATAACTTTATATTAAATGAAACTTTTTTATATGATGATGGTGAAGAGGAATTTCGTAAATGGATAATATCTAAAACTTCTGAGACAACTTATAGAGGTGAATCGTCTGATATCAAAGGATTTGCAACAGGTGAAAGGTCGGGTAATGCTGTTAATTGGCATTACACACTCAAGTTAAAATATAAAGATGGTTTTATGAATGTTCAGTTTGACGATTGGCTAATTATGCAGGATGAAAATAGGGTATTTAATAAAGCTGCTATGAAAAAATTCGGCATTAGATTAGGAGACGTATATTTATTTTTTACAAAGAAGGAATAGTAGTTTTTGCTTTTTCTTTAGCCTTTTGCTCTCGTTCAACTTTTCTTTGACCTTTATCAACCATTTTTTCTAATTCTTCGTAATTACATAATCCAAGATCAGTAGGATTTCTAAATTCTGTAATAGGTACGGCTTGATTTCCCGCGCGTATATTAGCAACTGTAGGTTTTGTTGAGCTAGTCAATTTAGCTATTTGGATATCTGTTAAAATTTTTCCGTATTCTCTGACAAGCCAAGCGATGGCTTTTGGACGTTCAGATCTAACTGATAAAGGAAGATATTTTTTTGCATTAGATCTGATGTGAACATTTTGACTTTTGTGAGTTTGGAGAGTTAATTCTGCATTCTCATCATCTTCACATCTTTTAATTTCATCTTTTGTAAGTTGACCACTTGCTATTGGGTTTAACCCTTTCATATTATAGGCTTCTTCACCGTCAGCTATGCTTTGAACTTCTAATTCATGAAGTTGGCAAAATTTAGAAATCTGAGAGAAGCTTATAGATGTATTGTCAACTAGCCATACAGCTGTTGCAAGAGGCATTAAAGGTTTATTTTCCATTATTTTTTATTATTAAATCTTAAAAGATTTATATTTTTTCTCAAAACGAGCAACTCTTCCGCCTGCATCAATCATCTTTCCTGAACCTTTATTCCAAACAGGATGAGAAAGAGGGTCAATTTCAAGTTTCATTGTATCTCCAGCTTTACCCCAGGTAGAACGGGTTTGATAGGTAGAACCGTCAGTTCTTTGAACTATAATTTCGTGATAGTCAGGATGTAATTTTTCTTTCATAGTGTAAGGAAAATAGATATCTAGAGAGAAAAAATCAAGTAAATAGTTATAAATTTTTAATTAATTCTTCATAAATGCTAGGATTAGTTGCAATTAGGGATAAATCAGTTGATAAATCAAAATTTTTACCTTTTTCATTCAATACTACGCCTCCCGCTTCTTTAACTAAAATGATTCCAGCGGCAATATCCCAAATTTTAAGATTATGCTCCCAAAATCCATCAAATTTACCATTAGCTACATATGCTAAATCCATAGCTGCTGAACCAAGTCTTCGAATGCCTGTTTTAGAGCCGATGACCTGGAGTTCTTTAAAGTAACTAGGCAGAGAATCTTGATGTTTTATTTGGAAACCAGTTGCAATCATACAATCTTCTAAATGCCTTCGATTTGAAACTCTAATTCTCGTTCCATTTAACCAGGCACCACTTCCTTTGTGTGCCCAAAAAAATTCATTCAATATAGGATTATAAATAGCCCCAGCTATAATTTCTTTTCTGACTACGAGTCCAATAGAAACAGCAAAAAAGGGAATACCGTGCATAAAATTTAAAGTCCCGTCCAAAGGATCGATTATAAATAGGGGTTTATCTTGATTTAATTTTTCAATATCAGAAGATTGATATGTCTCTTCGTCTATTTGTAAAAAATCAGGCTTATCTTTACTGAGACTGTACGCAATAGATTTCGAAGCCTTAATATCAGCTGAAGACACAAAGTCATTCATATCTTTTTTAGATATTTGCAATTTTTCAAGTTCTCCAAAATCTCTTATAAGAGATTTAGATGCATTTTTACATGCTTTTTCCATAACGGTAATAATAGGAGGTACTAATGACATTAAAGTATTATTTAGATTTTTCTATATAAGTAAAATCTTTAGTGTTTAATTTAATTTTATCACCCACTTCAATATGACCTGGAACAGTTGTTCTAATTTTTTTTTCTAAGAGAGCAGGCTTGTAAGACGAGGAGACAGTTTGACCTTTAATGACAGCTTCAGTCTCTAAAACTTCTAATATTACTTGATCTGGAAGGATGACGTTCATAGGTTTTTCATCAAATGATTCAATAATGACAGTCATACCGTCTTCTAAAATATTAGCGGCATTATCATCAATAATTTCTTTAGTAAGAATTATTTGTTCAAAATTTAAATTATTCATAAAGGTAAACTCATCTCCGCTTCTAAATAAAAACTGATGTTCAATTTGCTCTGAACGAACTCTTTCAATAGACTCAGAACTTCTAAATCTTTCGTTCAGTTTAGATTGATTGGAAATATTTTTTAATTCAGCTTGTACATATGCTCCACCTTTACCAGGTTGAGTGTGAGAAAGTTTTCCAACTTTCCATAGAGAATTATTATGCTCAATAATATTACCAACTTTTAATTCGTTTGCACCTATCTTCATTTAGATTTATAAATTTCAATCATTTGATTAAGTAGTTTAAGTGAGTCTTCTCTTTTTCTTTGAAAGCAATTACGGCCTATAATAGATCCGTTACCGCCACCAAGATGAATGGCCTTAATTTCATCCATTAAAGCATTATCATTTTTTGTGTCTCCACCAGAAAATATGACAATCCGCATTCCATCAAAAGCAACTTTCTTTATATGAGCAACTCTATCTTTCAAAGTAGATACTTCTATTAATTCATTTTCAAAAGCAACTTTAGTAGGGTCATCTTCAATAAAGTCTGTTGGAAGTTTAACTTTAATAATATTAGCCCCTAATAGAGCTGACATATGTGCTGCATAAGAGATTATATTGATAGCAGTTTCACCTTGTTTGGAGATTTTAACTCCACGAGCATAAGCCCATAAAACAACAGCAAGACCTTTATCTTTTGCTTCTTTGGAAATTTCTCTGAATTCTTCCATTAAGTCGAAATTATGGTCAGACCCAGGATAAATTGTAAATCCAATAGCACTACATCCCATTTTAACGGCATCATCGACTGTTCCTGTTACAGCCTGATCCATAGATTGTGCTAATGTATTGGAGCTATTGATTTTTAAAATAGTTGGTATCTGTCCGTAAAAATTTCCAACTCCAGCTTGAAGCATCCCTAAGGGAGCGGCATAAGCGCTTAAACCAGCATCTATGGCCAATTGATAATGATATATTGGATTATAAGCATCTGGGTTAATTGCAAAACTCCTATCGGGCCCATGTTCAAAACCTTGATCTACAGGCAAAATAATTAATCTGCCAGTTCCCGCAAGCTTACCATGCATTAAAATTCTTGATAAATTAGTTCTTACTCCGAAATTCTCACTTTCGTATGAGGATAATATTTTTTTTACGGTTGATGTAATTTTCATAATTATAATTTACACACTTGTTTTACTGTCTCAAGCATTCTATTCGAAAAACCCCATTCATTATCATACCAAGTCATAATTCTTCCAAAAGTAGGGGAGATAACAGTAGTTTCCGTAAGGTCTAAAATAGAACTCCTAGGATCGTGATTATAATCGGAAGAAACCTTAGGTTCTGTATCAAGACCTAAAATATTTTTCAGCGAAGTAGATTCATATTCTTTAAATTTTGCATTCAGAGCATCGACAGTAATTTTTTTATTTGTATTAAATTTAAAGTCTACTAATGAGACATTTGGGGTAGGAACTCTAATAGCAGTTCCATCAAGTTTACCTTTAAGATTAGGTAAAACTAATCCAACAGCTTTAGCTGCACCCGTACTAGTAGGAATAATATTTTGAGAAGCTCCTCTAGCTCTTCTTAAATCTTTATGAAAAGTGTCTACTGTACTTTGATCTCCAGTAAAAGAATGAATAGTGGTCATATATCCAGATTCAATTCCAAACTCTTTGTCAATGACGTGAGCTACAGGAGCTAAACAATTCGTTGTACAGGAAGCGTTGGAGATCACAATATGATCAGATGATAAAAGCGAATGATTAACTCCTTGAACGATAGTTATGTCAGCATCAGTACAAGGCGCTGAAACTATAACTTTAGAAGCACCACTTTTAATATGGAGTAACGATTTTTCTTTTGTTGCAAATATACCCGTACATTCCATTACAACATCAATATTTTTTTCAGACCATTTTAAATTTTGGGGATCTCTTTCTGCAGAAACAGTGATTTTTTTTCCAGCTATAGTAAATTCATTGTCATTAACTTTTAAAATTTCAAAAGGCATTTTTCCATGAACGCTGTCAAATTTTAATAAATGAATATTTGAATCTATGTCGGCAAGATCGTTAATATGAGTGATTTCATAGTCATTAGAAAACTCTTCATGTCTTTCAATAAAAGCTCTAAATACTAATCTTCCTATTCTTCCAAATCCATTAATAGCAACTTTTTTTTTACTCATTTATTTTTTTTTCATACCTTTCATAATATTTTTTGAAATTATTTTTGGATCTAGTCCAAATTTCTTATAAACCTGATTGGCAGGTGCACTAGAACCAAAATCATCTATACCAAAAATATTTTCTTTATTTGTAAATTTATTCCAGTACATAGTTGACCCTGCTTCAATAACAAATACTTCTCCTGTTGACGAATTAAGTAAATTCTTTTGAAATGATACAGACTGTTTTTCAAATAGCGAACTAGACGGCATAGATATAATTTTTGAAAAAATTTTATTGTCTAATAAAATATTTGAAGTCTCTATTGCTAAAGAAACCTCTGATCCAGTAGCGATAATTGTTATATGATTTTTTTTGTTATTTTGCTCAATAACATAAGCGCCTTTAAAATCTTTTATTTTTACTAAACTATTTGAGATTTGTGGCAAATTCTGTCTAGAAAGACAAAGAAAGGAAGGTCCATTTTTAATTTTAATTGCCGCCTCCCAACATAGTACGGTTTCTAATAAATCTGCAGGACGAAAAACATAGCTATTAGGAATAGACCTTAACATATTAATTTGTTCAATCGGTTGGTGAGTTGGTCCATCTTCGCCTAATCCAATTGAGTCATGAGTGAATACAAGAATAGGATCGATTTTCATTAATGCAGCTAATCTTAAACTCGGTTTCATATAATCAGCAAAACTAAGAAAAGTTCCTGAAAAAATTTTAAAGAAGTTCGTAGAAGCAATACCGTTCATAATTCCAGCCATACCATGCTCTCTTACCCCAAAGTGAATATACTGACCTCCTAAGTTTTTTTTATCAAGAATACTCATCGATTTACCTTTAGTAAGATTCGATCCAGTTAAATCAGCAGAACCGCCAATTATAGATTCAGATTTACTTAAGTAGTCTATAATAACTTCAGATGATTTTCTTGTGGCTTGCTTATCAGTAAATTTAATAACATCTTTTTTAATTTTACTAAATAATTTTGTTAAATCATTTTTAGATTTAAATAATTTAATTTTCGATTCATGTTTTTTGGATAATTTATAAAAAGACATACATCTTTTATGACTTAATCCCCAATCCTTTAATAAAGCTTTAGGTATTATAAAATCACCGTAATTCCAATTCAGCTGCTCTCTTGTTTTAGCTATTTCTTCATCGCCTAGAGGAGATCCATGAGACGATGACTTGGAAGATTTATTTGGTGAACCAAATCCTATAGTAGTTTTAAAATTTAATAATATAGGTTTTTTTGATTTAAGAGTTTTATTCAGATTTTTTTTTATACTTGTGAAATCATGCCCATCTCCATTAGAAACATCCCAATTAACCGATTCAAATCTTAAATTAGTATTGTCTGAAAAAGATAAATCTGTTGAACCGTCAATACTTATTTTATTGTTATCATAAATCAGAATTAAGTTATCTAACTGTAAGTGACCCGCAAGACTAATAGCTTCTTGACTGATGCCTTCCTGCAAGCAGCCATCACCACAAAAAACATATACCTTAGGGCAAAATTTTAATTTAAGTTTTGCGGCCAAATTTTTTTGAGCAAGTGCCATACCAACAGCATTAGCAATACCTTGACCTAGTGGTCCTGTAGTAATTTCTATTCCTGTTTCTGGTTCATATTCAGGATGTCCCGCTGTAATTGATCCTAATTGTCTAAAATTTTTAATTTGATCTAAAGTCATTTTTTTATAACCCGTTAGATAAAGAAGAGAGTAAAGAAGCATAGACCCATGCCCATTTGATAAGACGAATCTATCCCTAAAAGACCATTCAGGATCTGCAGGATTAAAATTTATATAATCTTTAAAAAGTACTGTTGCTATATCGGCCATACCCATTGGCATGCCAGGGTGACCTGATTTTGCTCTCTGAACGGCATCTATAGATAAAAACCTGATGCAATTTGCTAGTTCACGATAATTTTTCAATGGAATAACTCTCTGATATACTTATAAATTAAACTATGGATGATATTCAACAACAAATCACAAACAAAATAGACCAATTAGTAGATAAACTCAAATCTTTTAGAAATTTATCTAGAGAGCTCGAACAAAAACTTTTGGAGAATAAACTAAAAGTGGATTATTTGGAAAAAAGGCAGACCGAATTAGAGCAAGAACTAGAAGGTAACAAAAGGGAAATAGAACAAAAAAATCAATTAATTGAACAGGCAACTAATAAAATAGAAGAAGTTTTAGTTAATATAGATAGCGATGTCTAATCTTCTAGATCTAAACATAGCCGGAAGACCTTTGAGAATTCAATGTTCCGATAATAATAAGAATGTTGTTAAGGATCTTGCATTAAAAATTAGTGATCTTATTAATAATGAAAAGAGAGAAAGTGTTCCTTTTTTAACTTCAACCTTTATTGCTTTTTTAAAATCGATGGAAGATAGCTTTAATAAGGAAAGTATTTTAAAAGAATCCCTTAACAATAAATTATTTTATGAAAATACTATAGAGCAAATGCGAGAAGAAAATTTACATTTAAAAAAAATCATTGACTCCATAATGATTAAACTCGATTCAGAACTTCCAATTGAATAAATTTGAAATCAGAAAAACATTTCTTTCAAAAAGAAAAAGTTTAAAAATCGATGAAGTAAAAACTAAATCCAAAATTATCAATAGTAATATTCTAAAAGTTTTATCTAACTTTCCCGATATTAAATCTATTGGCTTGTTTTATCCATTTGATAATGAAGTTGAGGTATTGGATCTCTGTCCAGATTTGGAAGCTAATCAAATTCATGTAACTTTGCCAGTTGTTAAAAGTAAATTAGAACCATTAGATTATAAAATTTTTAGTTATCAGGCTCACAATGTTGCAAAAGGTTACCGTGGAATTTTAGAACCTATTCACTCTCTTTCTTTAGAACCAGAAGCTATTGTTGTTTCTTGCTCAGCTTTTAATTTAGAGAAGTATAGAGTTGGATATGGGGGAGGATTTTATGATAGAACAATAGAAAAATTTAAAGAAAAAAATAAAAATTTTTTCACTATTCTTGCAGCTTTTGATATGCAACAATGTGATGAAATTTTTCAAGAACAGTATGATCAAAAAGTTGATTTTATTTGTACGGAGACTAGTAAAATATAATTATGAATTTTTTAATGATAGGCGATGTAGTTGGTAGAGTGGGAAGAAACGCATTGCACTCACATCTAACTGAGATAAAGAAAAAATTTGAAATTGACTTTACTATTGTTAATGCGGAAAATTCGGCCGCAGGATTTGGCCTAACTCCAAAAATATATGAAGAGCTAATTGCTATGGGAGTCGATGCGGTCACCTTAGGAAATCACGCTTGGGATAAAATTGAGATAATTGATTATATGGAATCTAATCCAAATCACTCTATTATAAGGCCTCTTAACTTTTTAAATGACTCCCCAGGCAGGGGATATAAAATATTTGATCACCCTAATGGAAAAAAAATACTAGTTTGCCAAGTGCATACAAAACTATTTATAAACTTACCTTTAAATGATCCTTTTTATAGTCTGGATACAGAAATTATCTCTCTTCTTGAGGCAGGTAAGGCTGATTATTCGTTTTTAGAGGTACATGGAGAAGCTACTTCGGAAAAAAATGGTATAGGTCAACATTATGATGGAAAATTTACAGGTATTTATGGGACACATACTCACATTCCTACAGCTGATGCTAGAATATTAAATAAAGGCACCGCATTTAAAACAGATATTGGAATGACAGGTGATTATGATTCAATAATTGGCATGAAGAAAGAGAACGCTATAAAAAGAATGCGAACAGGTATTAATTCTAATAGATTAGAACCCGGTGAAGGTGAGGCTACTATTTCAGGTATAGTGATTAAAAAAGAATCTAATACAGACGTCGCGTCTATAAAATCGATTTTAATTGGCGGAGTTCTAAATAGAGAAGAGTTTTAAAAAATGGCAGGTCATTCAAAATTTAAAAATATTCAGTTTCGTAAAGGAGCACAAGATAAGAAAAGAGCAAAACAGTTTGGTAAAATAGGAAGAGAAATTCAAATTGCTTCAAAGCTCGGGGGTCCTGACCCTGAAAAAAATCCAAGATTAAGACTTGCAATGAATAATGCCAGAAGTGTAAATATGCCAAAAGATAATATTGAAAGAGCTATTAATAAAAACAACACTGATACCGCAGATTACTCTGAAATTAGATACGAAGGTTATGGGCCTTACGGAACAGCATTTATTATAGAAGCTCTAACTGATAATAAAAATAGAACTGCTACTGAAATCAGAACAATTTTCTCGAGAAATGGTGGTAACCTTGGTGAGACAGGTAGCGTTAGTTATAATTTTGATAAAGTGGGCGAAGTAGTTATTAAAGCTAGTCTTAATGACGAGACGATTGAGGAATTAATTGAAGTTGGTGTGGAGGATTATGTTTTAGATGGGGGGGAGACTTATCTTTATTGTAAATTAGAAGATTTATTTACAGTTGAAAAGTTTGTTCAAGATAAGAAATTAGAAGTAGAAGGGGCTAAATTAATTTGGAAGCCTAATATGAACGTAGAAATTACTTCTAGAGAAGACCTTGAGAAACTTTTGAAATTATCGGACGATTTAGAAGATAATGACGATGTTCAAAATTGTTTCTCTAATCTAGATTTTGATAGTAAATTGATAGGAGAATCAGATGCCTGATAAAGCTTGGAAGAACAGAGAACGTTTAGTATCCAAATTTTTTGGAGGAATAAGAAATGCTTTAAGTGGTATAAATTCAAAAGTCACTCATGCAGATGTTATTCATAAAGAATTGTTTATTGAATGTAAGTTGAGGGCCAAACACTCTGCTGTGAAACTTTGGGATGATACTAAAGTTTATGCTGATAAAGAAAAAAAAATACCCGTCATCGCACTATGTGAGAAAAATAGACCGGGTTTTTGGATTATGGTTCATTCGGATGATTTTGAATCAGTTTCAAAAATAACACATAATAATATTATTATTAAGGAGATTGAATAAATGGAAAACGAAGTAATTAATTTAGCATCAATGAAAGGATCAGTTGATTTTTCTATGTTTTCTATGTTCTTTAAATCTGACTGGATTGTTAAATTTGTCATTCTTTTGCTTTTAATTTTTTCTATTCAGTCATGGAAAATTATCGTTCAAAAATTATTTACTATTAGTAAAATGAAACGCATTTCTAAAAAATTTGAAAATCATTTTTGGTCAGGTGTTACGCTAGATGAACTTCACGAGCAAATTGATGAATTTGAAGAAGAGAGTTTTTCTTTGATTTTTAAAAATATCATGGATGAATATGATAAATCTTTAAAATCAAAAACAAAAATGGATAGTTTTTTGATTCAAAGATTAGAAACGGTTTTAGAATTAAGTGTCAGTAATGAAGATTCAAAACTCAATAGAGGATTATCTTTTCTTGCTTCATCTGGTTCTGTTGCCCCTTTTATTGGATTATTTGGAACTGTGTGGGGGATTATGCATAGCTTTCAAGCAATCGCCATAGCACAAAATACTAATTTGGCTGTAGTTGCCCCAGGTATAGCTGAAGCACTTTTTGTTACTGCACTTGGTTTATTTGTAGCTATACCTTCTACTGCTTTTTATAATCTTATAACTGCTAGAATTGATAACTATCTATCTGAAGTTGAGAATTTTGGAAAAGATTTAGTAAACATTATTTCAAGACAAATGAGCTAATGAGAAGAAAGCATCGACCAGTTTCGGCAATCAATGTAACGCCAATGGTTGATGTTATGTTAGTGTTATTAATAGTTTTTATGGTAACCGCACCTTTATTAACAGTGGGAGTTCCAGTTAATCTTCCAAAAGTTGAATCTCAGTCTTTAGATGCGCAAAGAGAACCGTTAGAGATTACTTTAAATGAAAATAACGAACTTTTTATTGGAGATGAAATGGTAATCTTCGATGAATTAATATCTAAAGTTAGGGCAGTGGCAGGTAACAATAGTGATATTAGAATTTTTTTAAGAGCAGATACAAATATAAATTATGGAGAAGTCATGCAAGTACTTGGAGCTTTAAATACTTCTGGTTTTTTAAAAATAGCTCTTGTTACAAAAAAACCTGATTAAATAATATTGTATATACAAAAAATTCTTAATCCCTTTAATCAAATTAGATTTTATCTTGAAGATTTTTTTTATCAGAAAAAAGATAATGCTTTTACCTTTCTTTCAATTCTAGTTCACATTCTATTTTTACTACCTATGATTAGTTTAACTTTTAACAAAGATAAAATTACTGACATACCTCTGATCCTTCCAGTTGAAATGTTTATTGTTGAAGAAAAAACAGCTGCACCAGAATTCAAACAAGAGGTAAATGAAATTATTCCTGACATGGTTGAGCAGGTTCAAGAAACTGAAGAAGAAGTAATTGAAGAAGTTGAACAGATAGTAGCTAAAGAAGAAATTCTTGCAACTGAATCAGTTGAAGAAGAAAATGACTTCGTAATTGAAAAAAAAATAAAGCCCGAAGAGATCATCGAGGAAAAGCCAGTTGAAGTAAAAAATGATTTTGAAATTAAACTTAAAAATAAGCCAGAACCAAAAGAGATTATTGAAAAACCTGAAGTTGAAATTGTTTTAAAAGCTAAACCTAAAAAAAAATCTTTTAATGTAAGTAAAGTTTTAAAAGATATTGAACAAGAGAGTAAAGATTTTAAAAAAGAACAAGAGACAACTGAAGAAAAGCAATCAGACGTCTTCACAGATGAAGTTGGAGAAAAGATGACTATCTCTGAACTAGAATTATTAAAACAACAACTATATTCTTGCTATACCGTTCCTGCTGGGTCAAAGGGGTTTGAAGATATGAAGGTCCAGGTACAAATTTTTGTTAACCCTGATAGGACAGTGAAGGAGGCTATTATTAAAAATACCTCAAAAATGTCCACAGATCCTTACTTTCGAACTGCTGGCGAAGCTGCGCTTAGAGCTTTTAATCATCCGAAATGCTCAACTCTTATGCTTCCAGAAGATAAATATGATGAATGGAATGAAATTAATTTCACATTTGATTTTAGCTGGATGTTCGACAAGGGTTAAATTTTAAAAATTATATGTTATGTTGTATTAATTATGAAAAAACAATTCTCATTAATTCTATTTATAGTTTTTTTTTCATCAAATGTTTTCGCAGCATTAGAAGTTACTATTTCTCAAGGTAAGGTTGAACCAACTCCTATTGCAATAACTGATTTTTTTGGTAGCAGTGATAAAGCTGCTAAGGGCGGAAAGATATTAAGGGAAATTATTTCCAATAACCTTACAAATTCTGGACTATTTTATACTGTAGATGAAGACTTGTATATTCAATCAGATAATTTGGTAGATAAAGTCCCAAGATTTGAAGATTGGAAAATAATTAAAGCTCAATTCCTTTTAAGTGGTGATGTGAATTATTCTAACAATACATATATTGTAAAAATAAGATTATATGATGTTTTTGCTGGTCAAGAAATTAAAGCGATTAAAATGTCAATTCCTAATCTAGAACTTATAAGAAGATTGGGACATAAAATCAGTGACTTAGTTTATGAACGTATAACCGGAGAGGGAGGTTATTTCGATACTAGAATTGTTTATATATCTGAAGTCGGACCTTTGAATCAAAGAGTAAAAAGACTTGCGATTATGGATCAGGACGGACACCCTGACAGTCATCAATTTTTAACGAATGGTAAAAATTTAGTTCTCACGCCAAGATTTGCTCCAAATAATCAAACTATTACTTATATGGAATATGAAAACAATATCCCGAGAGTTTATATTTATAATTTAAAAACAGGAGTGAGGGAAATTGTTGGTGATTTTCCAGGAATGACTTTTGCTCCTAGGTTTTCACCTGATAGTCAAAAAATTGTGATGTCTTTTTCAGATCCAAAGACAGCTAATACAGAAATTTATTTAATGGACTTAAATACAAGAACCATAGAAAGATTAACTAATGACCCTGGTATAGATACATCACCTTCTTTTTCTCCCGATGGTAAAAAAATTGTTTTTAATTCAGATAGAGCGGGCTATCCCCAATTATACATAATGGATACTAATGGAAAAAATATTAAAAGAATTAGTAGGGGAAAGGGCGTTTATGGAAATCCAGTTTGGTCTCCTAGAGGGGATCAAATTGCTTTTACTAAATTAACACAAGGATTATTTCATATAGGTATCATGGATATAGTTGGACTTAACGAAAGAGTTGTCGTTAAAGATTTTTCCTTAGAATCTCCTGCATGGTCGCCAAATGGAAGATATTTGATATATCATAGACAAAAGAGATCGAAAGAAGATGGAACTGGAGGACAAACTTCCATCCATTTTATTGATATTACAGGATTTAATGAAAGAAAAATACAAACCCCAAGAGACGGCTCTGATCCAGCCTGGTCACCACTATTATGAGGTTTGGAACATAAATTTAATAAAAATTTAATTAAACAGATAATAATAAGTCTTGATTTAGGTTTAAATCGATGATTAATCTAGTTTAAATATAGTTTAAACACGCGGAGAATAACAAACATGTTAAAAAAACTTTTTATAATACTAATTTCTGGCTTGATTCTAACTTCTTGTGCTGGTCAAAAAAATGTAACAGGTGGTGGAAGTATTGCTGCCGGATCCCAAGAAGATTTAATCGTTAATGTTGGAGATAGAGTATTCTTCGAATTTGACAGTTTTGAAATTACTGTTGATGGTCAATCTACTCTAGATGCTCAGGTAGCTTGGTTAAAGCAATATTCAGAAGTTGATATCACTATTGAAGGTCATGCTGACGAAAGAGGTACAAGAGAGTACAACTTAGCTCTAGGTGCTAAAAGAGCAAATACTGTATATAATTACTTGATGGATGCAGGTGTTGCAAACACGAGAATGAATACTGTTAGCTTTGGTAAAGAGAGACCTGAAGTTATTGGTTCAACTGACTCTGCTTGGAGCCAAAATAGAAGATCAGTTACTACAGTAACAAAATAAGTAAATTTATTTAACGCCTCACTTTAGAAATTTAGTGAGGCGAAAATTTTAATGAAATTTTTACATATAATAATCTTATTAATATTTCATATCAACTCAGTACAGTCCGAAGAAACAAATTCTAAATTATCTAATGATATCGATAGATTAAGTAATGACCTACAAGATCTCCAGAGTTTCGTTTATAACAATTTAAATCCTAATAGTCAGGAAAATGAAATCAGCACAACTGGAGTAGCTTCATCAGATAAAGTTTCAGATCTAGAAAATGCTTTAAAAAAAATTAATTTTAGACTGGAAGAGTTGGAAATTAAAATTAGCGATTTATATTCATTATATCTTAATCAAAATACAGTCACCTTATCTACTATCAAGAGCTCTGACGGAATAATTATACAGCAAGACTCCTCTTCTATTATTTCAGAAACTAATGAGACAAAACAATTAGGCCAAATTAGCTTAAATGATTTAGAGGGTGAAAATAAACTACCTGTTGATAATGCGGAAATAATAGAAATTGAAAATGAATTACTAGATGAAATTCAAGATGAAGTTGTTCAAGAGGTAAATCCTTTAAACGTAGAGCAGGAGTTAATTGCGGCTAAAAACTTTATGGGATCGCTAGATAATTCAAGAGCAATACAAAGTCTGTCTAAAATTATCGAATCTAAATCTGATAATAGAAATGTGATTTCAGAGTCTTATTATTGGCTAGGCAGAACCTATTTCATTAATAGTAATTTTATAGAGGCAATCAAATATTTTGGAATTAGACATAGGGATTTTGAAGATATTCAGAATTTTAAAGCAGATAATTATTACTGGTTAGCTAAATCTCTTGTAAAAATTGGAGATAAAGAAAATGCCTGCCTAGTTATGGAGGATATAATTTTTTCAAATGACTACAGTAGTGAATTGGGAATAGTGGAGGATTCTAAATCTTTGCAAGAAGAGCAAAGTTGCGGCTTAATTATTGACTAAAGCAGAAATTCTAAATCAAAAATTTATTGATAATTTTTGTGTTATTAATTCAATTAAAAAAACTAATTCTATAGTGATCTCTTTATCGGGGGGGATTGATAGTACGGTCTTATTTTTTTTATTAACAAATTATTTTCCTTCTAAGAAAAAAATCCATATTTTAATTTTTGATCACCAGACAAGAGCTGAGAGTGGACTGGAAATTAAAAGTTTGATTAATTTTTATAAAATCAATATTTTTTTTTCTTATAAAATTTTTAAAATAGGTTCAAAGTTAAAGGGAAATAGATTTCAAGAAAAATCAAGAGATATTAGAATTAGTAAAATAATTAATTATGCTAAAAAATTTAAAATAAAAGATATTTTTCTTGGTCATCATAATGACGATATTCTTGAAACACTGCTTTTAAGAAAAATTCAATTATCGGGTATTAGGGGTAATCTAAATATTT
Source organism: uncultured Alphaproteobacteria bacterium (assembly GCA_963926395.1). GTDB lineage: Bacteria > Pseudomonadota > Alphaproteobacteria > HIMB59 > HIMB59 > HIMB59. The sequence goes on along the minus strand of CAWUWX010000002.1, from coordinate 22,153 downwards.
TTTCTAATTCCTTTAATGGTTTAAATTTTCACAGACCTTTGAAAGTTTTTACTAAAAATCAAATTAATACTTTTGCAAACTTTAATAAATTAAGATGGTTTGAAGACCGAACAAATAGTGAAAATATCTATACTAGAAATAAAATTAGAAATCATTTAATCAATAAAAAGCATAGTGAAGAATTAAAATCTTATTACCAGTCACTCGGTGATATTGATGATTTAGAAAAATTTTTAGATTTACTTATAATAGAGAATCAAGACTCTATAAGTATTCAAAAATTTATTTTTGATAAACTTCCTTTGGTAATCAAAAAACACCTCCTTTATAAAGTCTTGATTTTGATTGCGCCTATTGACTCAATTAGGTCTGTTAATATTGATAATATTTGTGCAATAGTGGATAAATCATCAAATTTTAATAAAAAAAGATCGATTAAAGGCGGATTCATTCAAGTTTCAGAATTGTTAATAAATTTTATTCAAATTCAGCCCTTTAAACAAAAAAATCTATAGCTATATTAATCATAGATGAAAAATTTCTCCAAAAATATATTCGTATGGATTGTTATTAGCTTAATACTATTAGCTTTATTCAATATTTTTAAAAATTCTCAAATGGATAACAAGTCTTTTGAATACTCCTATTCATCTTTTCTTGAAAAAACAAGTCAAGGTCAGATAAAATCTGTTAAAATAGAAGGAAATAATATTTATGGAGAAACCATAGATGGTCTTGAGTTTTTCACTTATTCTCCTAGAGACCCTAATTTAATTGAAAAATTATCTGAGGCAAATGTCTCCATTGTTGCAAGTGCTGAGCAAAGTGGAATGCATCCACTATTGAGTATATTTTTATCTTGGTTTCCTATGTTATTGCTAATTGGTGTTTGGATATTTTTTATGAAGCAAATGCAATCAGGTAAAGGTGGAGGAGCTATGGGTTTTGGAAGATCTAAAGCAAAATTATTAAATGAAAATAAGAATAAAGTGACTTTTAATGATGTTGCAGGAATTGATGAGGCAAAACAAGATCTAGAAGAAGTTGTTGAATTTCTAAAAGATCCACATAAGTATCAAAAATTAGGTGCTAAAATACCAAAAGGTGCACTTCTAGTTGGAACTCCAGGAACTGGTAAAACTCTTTTAGCTAGAGCTATAGCTGGTGAAGCTGGCGTGCCTTTCTTTTCTATTTCGGGGTCAGATTTCGTAGAAATGTTTGTTGGTGTTGGTGCAAGTAGAGTAAGAGATATGTTTGAGCAGGCAAAAAAAAGTGCTCCTTGCATAATTTTCATAGATGAAATTGATGCTGTTGGAAGACATAGGGGTGCTGGACTAGGTGGTGGAAATGATGAAAGAGAACAAACACTCAATCAACTACTTGTTGAGATGGATGGATTTGAAGCCAATGAAGGTATTATAATTGTTGCTGCAACAAATAGACCTGATGTTCTAGATCCTGCCTTATTGAGACCGGGTAGATTTGATAGGCAAGTTGTAGTCCCTTCTCCCGATATTATTGGCAGAGATAAAATTCTAAAAGTCCATACTAAGAAAATTAAAATGGACAAGTCTGTTAAAACTATCTCAATAGCAAGATCTACGCCTGGTTTCTCTGGAGCAGATTTGGCAAACATTGTAAATGAAGCCGCTTTAACAGCAGCTAGAAAAAATAAAAAAATGGTTACGATGATAGATTTCGAAGAAGCTAAAGATAAAGTTATGCTTGGAACCCAAAATAGATCTAAAATAATTTCTGATAGTGAAAAAGAAGTAATTGCATATCATGAAGCTGGGCATGCTTTAGCAAACTTGCACTGCACACATGCTGATCCAATATATAAATCTTCTATTATACCTACAGGAAGAGCTTTAGGTTTTGTGATGAGCGTTCCTGAACACGATAAAGTCATACATAGAAAAGATGAGTTTTTGGATAAATTGGTAATAACAGTTGCCGCTAGGATAGCAGAAGAAATTATTTTTGGACCTGAAAAAATTGGTTCTGGTGCTGCGGGAGACATACAGCAAGTCACTAGTCTTGCAAGAAAAATGGTTACTGAATTCGGATATAGTGAAAAATTAGGTAGAGTGAGATATAGCGGTAATCAAGAAGAAGTCTTTTTAGGGCATTCTGTTTCACAATCTAAAAATATTTCTGAGCAAACAGCTAGAATTATAGATGAAGAAGTCATAAGAATTGTTGTTGATGCAGAAAAAAGAGCAAGAAAAATTTTAGAAGACAATATTAAAGATCTTCATATAATAGCAAAAGGTTTATTAGAATATGAAACATTAACAGGAGAAGAGATTAAAAATCTTATTAAGGGAATAAAGCCTACTAGAGATGAAGATGATCTTGGAGGAAGTTCAAACAATTCTGATGAAAATAATGAAGAACAAACTGGAAAAAAAAGTCCTTTACCGTCTTTTACAAAAGATCAAAATTTTCCCCTTCCAAATTAACCTGTCTTTTCTATATTCATAAGCCGTATGAGATTATTTGGTACAGATGGAATTAGGGGTAAGGTCAATCAATATCCTTTAACAGCAGAAAGTATTCTAAAATTATCTAAAGCAGCCTCATTAGTTCTTCGAAAAAAGACTTCTATCAATAGAGTAGTCGTTAATAAAGATACAAGGCTATCCGGCTATATATTTGAGCCCGCTATTACTGCTGGCTTAATTTCAATGGGAATGGATGTAATTTTAGTTGGTCCGCTACCCACTCCAGCTTTAAGTCTTTTAGGTAAATCATTAAGGGCAGATTTTTCAATTATGATTACCGCATCCCATAATCCTTATCAAGATAACGGTTTAAAATTTTTTAATTCAAATGGTTTAAAAATATCATTAGAAGAAGAAAGAAAAATTGAGGATTTGTTTTTTAATTATGATTTTGAAAATCATAAAATTAAATCTAACGCCTTAGGTAAGGCGGAGAGACTCAAAGATGCAATTGGAAGATATTCAGAAGCATTAAAGCAAGAAGTAGATAAAAAAATTACATTTCATGATATGAGAGTTGTTTTAGATACAGCAAATGGTGCTGCATATAAAGTAGCTCCACAAATACTCTACGAACTTGGTGTGGATTTAAAGACAATTAATAGTAGTCCAAATGGAACTAATATTAATGCAGATTGTGGTTCATTATTTCCCGCAAAAGCTTCAAGGCAAGTCATGAGAAAAAAAGCAAATATTGGTATATGTCTTGACGGTGATGCTGACCGAGTGGTTCTAATTGATGAAAAAGGAATTATTTTAAGTGGTGAGGAGATACTTTATATAATCGCTAAACACTATTTAAAAAATAAAATTTTAAAAAAAGGTTCAACTATTATAAGTAATGAAGTTGCAAATTATGGATTTGAAGAATGTTTAAATAAAATTGGCCTAAATTTATTAAGGGTTAAGGTGGGGGACAAAAATATTATAGACGCCATTGTCAATAAAGGTCATTTATTTGGAGGCGAACCTTCAGGACACTTTATATTCCAGAATAGTAACTTAATAGGGGATGGTTTAGTAGCGGCTATCAAAGTTATGTCTATAATGAAGAAGGAAAATAAAAAATTAAGCGAACTAAGAAAAGATTTACATATGTATGAAGTTTTAGAGATTAATCAAAAAATAGACAAAGAGATTTTTTTAGTCAAACAAGAAAAATTATATATCGATTTAATTAAAATTATTAAAAATAAAAAAATATTTCATTCAATTAGACCTTCTGGAACAGAGCCCTTACTAAGAGTTAACTTGCAATACGATAAAAGAAGTATAAAACCGAATGTATTAAATAATATTAAATTAAAAATTATTAAAACAATTTCTGATGCTTGTTAATTCCTTTGATACAAAGTTTGGTAAAACTGCTGAAAAATATGAAAATTTTGATAATTTATTTGTAAATCTTTTAAAAAAAAAGAAAATTTTCAATAGAATATTTACATCAGTTCTGACTGATAAAAAAATTTTAAAAGAAATTAACTTAAGATCTGATATTACAGGCCAGGTTTTAAATTCTATTATTAGTCAAGACTTACCGTCTAAACAAAACTTATATTATATGGGAGATGTTTTTAAAAAAGATCTTGTTAGTTCGCAAATTAAGCAATTTAGAGAACATGGAATAGAGGTAATCAATCAATTAGATGCTAAATCTTTCTCATTAACTACTAATCTATTAGTTGAATATCTTAATTTAACAATTAAAAAAAATTATTGTTTTGTTTTTACAGATCCTAATTTGAGCAATAAAAGCGATTATATTCTCGATTCAAAAAAACAAGATAATCGCATATCTAAGTTTATCAAAAGTTTTGCTATTAATAATAAAAAAATTCCATTTGTTATAAATTCTGAAAAAAACTTTTTTTCTAAAGATTACCATAGAGAAATATTTTTTTATGTTTATTCAGATATTTCAAAGAAAATTTTAGCTCAGGGTGGAGGATATAAGTATAAAAAAAATAATAAGATACTTAATGGTTTCGGATTTTCATGTAATATAGATAGTTTAGTGGAGTTAGTTTAATGAATAAAGCAATAATAGGTCTTCAGTGGGGTGACGAAGGAAAAGGTAAGATAGTAGATTATCTTTCTGAAAATTTTGATTTAGTTGTTCGTTATCAAGGAGGTAATAATGCTGGTCATACAGTTATTGTTGATGATTTAATATATAAATTAAATTTAATTCCTTCTGGTGCTATTAGAGGCAAAGTGTGCTTCTTGGGACAGGGTGTTATTTTAGATCCAGATCACTTTGTTGAAGAGTTAAGATTATTTAAAGAAAAAATACCTGATCCAATTATTTACTTATCTTCAAATATTTCATTAATTTTAGATTATCACAAAAAATTAGATAAAATTAATGAATCAATTCTAGTTGGTAATTCAAAGATCGGTACCACTGCTAAAGGTATCGGACCAGCTTATCAAGATAAAGTAGGTAGAAAGAGTATTAAATTAGCCGACCTTTCTGATAGTGAAATTTTAGATAGTAAACTTAATAATGTTAAAAGTTTTTATGATCCTATACTTATTGCATTTGGTGAAAACCCAATTGATTTAATTGAATATAAAAAATTCCTCTTTGAAAAGTTTGAATCCCTTAAGGATTTAATAGTGGATAATAATTTTATTAATACAAATTTTGATACTAAAAAAATTCTTTTTGAAGGAGCTCAAGGATCTTTGCTTGACCTAGACTATGGAGCTTATCCTTATGTAACATCATCTAATACCATTTCCCCTTATATACCTATTGGTTCAGCTATTAATAAAAACTATGAAACATTAGGCATTTTTAAAGCCTATGCAACTAGAGTGGGTAATGGCCCTTTCCCATCTGAACTATCTAATGAAATTGGTGATTATATGGCAGAAAAAGGTTTTGAATTTGGAACGGTCACTAAAAGGAAAAGAAGATGTGGTTGGTTGGATTTAGTAGCTTTAAAATATAGTTGCTTATTAAACAATACAAAGGAGTTATGCATAACAAAGGTTGACGTTCTTAATGATTTAGATGAAGTACAGATATGCAAAAGTTATAATGGTAAATTATATAATCAAATTAATTTTGCTTCTAATTCTGCTCTTGAGAATATTAAACTTCAGGAAAATGATTTTCAAAAATTCGATAAATGGGGAGATTTAACTGGCATGAATAGCTATCAGTCAATTCCTAAAGCTTTGAAAGTTTTTATTGAGTATATTGAAAACTATTTAGAAATTCCTATTACTATTATATCTTTTGGTCCAGATCGAAATGAGACAATAATAAGATAAATTAACTATTACCAACTAATTTGTTTTCTGACATATTTTTTATTTCCTCTTGAATTTTTTTTATGGCTTTGTTTTCTATTTGTCTTACTCTTTCTCTACTTATTGAAAATTTTTGACTTAATTCTTCTAACGTTTTCACTGGCTCTTCAAGCCTTCTTGCTTCCAAGATTTCCAACTCTCTAGATTCAAGAGTTTTAACAGCAATGTTAAAAAGCTCTTTGCGTTTATCAAGCTCATCGTCTTTTTCGGTTTTATTTTCAATATCCATATTTTCATCTTCAATTTGATCGATCCATTCACTTTGATTTTCATCGTTGAGAGGGGTATTAAGAGAAAAATCCTGATTAAAAACTCTTCCTTCCATTTGTTTTACTTCGTCTACAGTAACGCCCAGGTCAACTGAAATTGACTTAATCTGATCGTTGCTTAAGTGGCCTTCTTCATATTTTTTTAATTGATTCCTCATTCTCCTAAGATTAAAAAATAATTTTTTTTGAGCGGCGGTAGTACCTATTTTAACTAATGACCAAGAGTGAAGTACATATTCTTGAACGGATGCTCTTATCCACCAAATAGCATAAGTTGCTAATCTAAATCCTTTATCTGGATCAAACTTTTTAACTGCTTGCATTAATCCTAAATTACCTTCAGATATCAAATCAAAAATAGGCAGTCCATAACCTTTATAGCCCATAGCAATTTTAGCAACTAATCTTAAATGACTAGTTACTAATTTTTGTGCAGCTTTTGTATCACCATTTTTAACCCATCTATAAGCTAAATCTTTCTCTTCTTCATTTGTTAATAATGGAAACTGACTAATTTTTTTTAAATAGGGATAAACATCATTTTCAGAAGTGATGACGGGTAGTAAATTTCTTTTTTTATCTAACATTTCTTAATACCTTATCTAAGTACATTAAATCATCAGGCAATGAACATTCTATATCAATTAAATCTTCAGTAATAGGATGTTTAAAATTTATTCTGGAAGAATGAAGTGCTTGTCTTGGAAATTCATCCACTATTACTTTAATAGCATTAGGTAGATTTTTTAACATAAATTTCTGCTCTAGATTTTTTTGATAATCATGATCACCAATTAAAGGAAATCCTAAATTGGATAAGTGCACTCTGATCTGATGAGTTCTGCCCGTAATAATTTTACATTCTAATAAACTAATTGAACCGAAAAAATTTTCCTTATAGCTTACTATTGTTAAAGAGTCTTTACCTCCCTCACTAGACATTTTAAATTTTGTTCTTTTTTTATTTTGTCTAGCAATATTACCAGTAATTTGTTTCTCTTTATCAAGAAAATTACCTATAACATAAGTTGTATAAAATTTATTTATCTCTCTATTTTTAAACAATGCCTTTAATTTTAATTTTATAGAACTATTTTTTGCAATTATAATAATACCACTTGTATGTTTATCTAGCCTATGAACAATTCCCTCTTTTAGCGGTTCATCATCCGTAATCTTAAATTGATTATTTAGACTTTCACATAATGATGGCTCCTCATCATTTATATTTTTTTTATGAGTTAATAAAGCAGCTGGCTTATTTAATATTGCTAATTGGTCATCCTCATATAAGATTTCAATTTGGAAATTTTTATAACTATAGGATTTCATTGGGTATTATATGAATAAAAAAAATTTATTAATGAGTCTTATCATATTTCAAGGTGCTTTAATAGTGATCGGCATTATTGTGATTATTTATACAATTTTTATTAAAATACAGATTAATGATAATAAAGACTACATTTTGTCTAATAACTTGGATAATAATGCTCAATTAAGTCTATTAAATGAAAACCAGTATCAAGTAAAAAGAATTGAGGGTAATAGGATCGTATTTGATATTTATGATCTAGAAAATTCTCAAAAAGTTCAAACAATTACTATCAATGAAAATTAATTATATAATTATAGCCGGATCTTCTGGAGGTCATATTTTACCAGCAATAAGTCTCATTAATAATCTCTCTAATACGAAAAAAAAAATAGTTTTTATAACTAATGCAGAAGGTTTAAAATTTATTCCTTTAATTAATAATCAGGATTGCATCGTTAAAGTATTTGAGCAATCCAATAAAATTAAAATAATATTTTCTCAATTTACTAATTGTTCCCATTATTTTATAAAAAATAAAAATGTAAAAGTAATAGGCTTTGGTGGTTTTTTATCAGTTATGCCAATTTTTTTAGGGAGACTTTTTAATTTTATTTTAAAACACAATTTAATTTATATTCATGAACAAAATATAATTTATGGACTTGCAAATAAAATTAATTATTTTTTTACAAATTATTCTTTCATTTCATTTCCTAGAACAAAATTAAAAAAAAAAGAAATATATGTTGGTAATTATTTTAAAAAAAATATTAAATCTAATTATTCTCAAAAGTCAGGAAAGATTAAAATTCTTTTAATTGGGGGAAGTGCCGGCTCTCTTGATTTAAATAATAAGCTCTTAGATTACATTAAAGAAATACCTCAAGAAGATAGGATTAATTTTGAATTTAAAATTCAGATACCACCATCTTATGAATCGATTAAGGATAAATATAAAAAGTTAAGCTCAAATGTATATTTTTTTAGTTTTATCAATGATATAAAATTTGATGATTATGATTTAATTTTTTCTAGATGTGGTTCAGGTTCAATGTTTGAAATTTTATATTTTACTAATAATGTTTATTTCTTACCTCATTTACACTCTCGGGATATGCATCAAAAGTATAATAAGGAATTTTTTATACATAAGCTTAATATTAAAGATAAAATTCCTTATTATAAAAATTTAAAAAATAATTCAGATTTTTATTTTAATAAAATTATCAATCCTTTTTCTATTCACAAAATATTTTCCTTTATCTCGAAATAATGGATATTAATTTTTTAAAATCTAAATCTGTCCATATTATTGGTATTAATGGAATTGGTATGAGTGCCCTTGCTATATATTTAAAAAATAAAGAAATTAAAGTCTCAGGAAGTGATATTACTGAAAACAGTAATACTAAGATTTTAAATAAATACGGCATCAAAGTAATTATTGGTCATAAAAAAGATAATATTATAGGGAAAGATATTATTTTTTATTCCTCAGCAATTAAAAATAATCCTGAAATTACTCATGCTAAGATAATTAAAATTCCTTTATTTAATAGAGCTAAACTATTACAAATTATTTGTAAAAATAAATTTGTTATCGCTGTTTCAGGATCGCATGGTAAAACTACAACTACTTCATTACTTGGTCATATTCTTGATAAAAAAGGATTAAATCCAATAATTATTTCTGGTGGTGTGATGAAAAATTACGGTCAAAATATACATTTAACTGATAGTGAATTTGTAGTAGTTGAGGCAGATGAAAGCGATGGAACTGTATTTAAACTTAGACCTAATTATTTAATTTATCTAAATGTCGATAACGAACATTTAGATTATTATAAAACTTTAACTAATTTACAAAATAAAGTTAAATCTTTTATTATTAAGCTTTCTCATAAAAATACAAAAATTTTTTTAAATGGGGATGATTTTTTTTTAAATAAAATTAATTTAAAAAATATTATTAAATTTGGTTTTAATAATAAAAATCATTCAATTATTAAAAATATTAAAGTTAATGATCAAAATACTAAATTTGACTTAATTAGTAGCTTGTATGAACCTTTACTAAGTATTAAATCAAACCTATTAGGACATCATAATGCTCTCAATGTTGCTTCTGTTTGTTGTGTTTTAAATGAACTGGGTATTAAATTAAAGTCAAATGATTTAATATCTTTTGAAGGTGTTGAAAGAAGAATGAACACAATAGGTTCTATTAAATCCTCTACCTTTATAGATGACTATGCGCACCATCCACTAGAAATAGATAAACTAATTTCTGTATTAAAATTATTTCCTCAAAAAAATAAATTTCTTATTATAGAACCTCATAGATACAGCCGGCTCAATCTTCTTTATAAAGAATATTTAAACGTTCTTCAAAATGTTCAAAATTTATTAATTTTAGATACTTATTCTGCAGGTGAGTCTTTAAAGAAAAATTGGAAAACTTCTAAAGATTTAGTAAATGATTTGAATACAATTAGAATTAAAAAATCACTATATATTAGTAATTATGTTGATCTTTTTAATTTCTTTGATGAGAAAATTAAAAAATCAAATAATAATTTATTTATTTGTGCGGGAGCAGGTTCCATATCTAAAGAATTAAAAAGCTATTATGAATCTAGAAAATAATCAGTTAGAAGAGCTAAATATAAAATTAGATTATGATACAGCTAAAATATCATGGCTTAAATCAGGAGGTAAATCTAAATATTTTTGTAATATTAAAAGCCTTAATCATCTGACGGATTTATTTAAAGTTATTAATGATCACAAAATTCCTTATCTGGTTGTTGGTAATTTTTCAAATATTCTAATTCAATCTTCCGGATTTAATGGTCTAATTCTAAAATTATCAGGTGAATTTTCTAATATAGAGGTATCAAATAATATTATTACTGCTGGTTCCTCAGTGCTTGATTCAAAATTTTCTATGTTTTGTTATCAAAATTCTTTCACTGGATATGAGTATCTTTTCACTATTCCTGGAACAATCGGAGGTAATATTTTCATGAATGCTGGATGTTATGGTTTTGAAATTAGTAAACATATAAAAAAAATTAAAATTTTTGATATCCTGACTTTAAAAACTTCTCATGTATTTCCTAGTGAAATCAATTTTAAATATCGTAAAGGATACCAGGAAAAAAATAAACTAATACTTAGTGCTGATTTTTATACAGAGTTAGGAGACCCCATTATAATAAAATCAAAAATGAATGATTTTGACAATAAAAGAAAAAAATCACAGCCACAAAAAGTAAATTGCTGTGGTAGTATATTTAAAAATCCATCTTCATCAAGCGCATGGCAGTTAATTAAATCTTCCGTTGATGATAGTTTTTATATGGGCGAGATAAGACTTTCTAAAAAGCACAGCAATTTCTTTGAAAACGATCCATACGTAGATGCAGATAAATTAATAAATTTTTTAAAAAAAGTTGAGGATAGTGTTCTCAAAAAGCATAGTATTAAACTAGAAAAAGAACTTAGAATAATTGGAGATTAGTTATTAAAAAAGATAAAATTTTAGTTGTTTATGGGGGTTGGTCTCAAGAAAGACTTGTATCTATGTCATCAGGTAAGAATGTTTATAATGCATTAAATAAAAATCATCATAATGTTGATTTTATTGATTTAAATAAAAATAATATAAATAAGATTTTATCTTTTAAGCCAGATATAATTTTTAATGCACTCCACGGAGAATTTGGTGAAGATGGTGGATTAACTTGTTTTGCAGAGAAATATAAAATTAGAATTACACATTCCAATCAAATAGCATCTAGTCTTTGTCTAAATAAGGAATTAACTAAATTTTTTTTAAAAAAAAATTTGAATATAAATACTCCTAAAACATATAGTAAATTAAATAATATTAAATATCCCGTTATAATTAAACCCAATAAAGGTGGCTCTTCCTTTGGTATTTATGTTGCTGATAATGATATTCAATTAAAAAGCATTTTAAAAAAAAGTACTGAAGATATGATCGTTGAACAAAAAATTATTGCCAATAAAGAACTTACTGTGACTGTAATTGAAGAGAAGGGGAATGTCAGGTCTTTAGGAGTAACTGAAATTAATTTCCAATCTGACATATATGATTATCAGGCAAAATATACTAAGGGTTTTAGTAATCACATATTTCCAGCTAAAATTCCAAAAGAAGATTATGCTTATTTATTAAAAATTTCAGAAAATATTTTTAAAATTATTGGCTGTAAGTCAATTGCAAGAATTGATTACATTATGGATAAAAATAAAAATTCAAATCGTTATTTCTTTCTAGAGATAAATACTCACCCAGGTCTAACTGATATTTCCTTAGCTCCAGAGCAAGCTTCTTTTAATAATTTATCTTATACTAATCTAGTTGAGATGATTCTTAGTTCAGCTTAATTTTGAAATATTCTATTCCAAATTATTTGCCAATTAGATTATTAAAATTATTTAATTATTTAATTTTGGTTTTAATTTTTGCTTTAACTTACTTTTTTATAGTCAAAAATAATGATTTAAATAATTCTAAAAATATAATTTATGTTAATTCTGAAATTTCACAAATATTTTATTCAAATTTACCTAAAGATCTAAAATTATTAAAAAATTATTTAAATATTAATGATTTTATTGAAAGCTATGAAGTAACAATTAAAAAAAATGAACTTCATTTATCTCTCTCTACTTATCCACCTTTTGCTATTAATAATATTCATTTGCAAGATATATCATTGAATATGTCAAGTATTGATCCATTATTTATTCAATTTTTATATGAATTAAATAATTTTAATCAATTTTATCAAATTCAATTAATAGACAATAGGAGATTTGACTTATACTTATTCGATGGTAGAAAAATCATGCTACCAAAAATATTTGACAAAAAATTATTAATTTTTTTAAATGAAAATCTTAGTATATTTATGAAAGACGATAATTTTAAAATATATCTAGATCTTAGAAATTTTTTAAATAATTCGGTAAGAATGAAATGAATTATAAAAATATTGCAATTATAGATATTGGTTCAAGCTCCATCAAGACATTTGTGATTAATAAAGAAAATAATATTTCTAATATTATAGGAGTTGGAAAATCTAATACCCTGGGTTTTAATGGAAATACTATTGTTGATTTTGATAGTTTTGTTGATTCAATCAAAAAATCCATTGATAAAGCTCAGAGGCAATTAAATCATAAAATTAATGATATAATTTTACTTTCTCCTAGTGGGCAAAATAAAAATTTTTTAATTTCTGAAAAAATTATTCTAAATGGTTCTCAAGTAGAAAATAACCACATAAGACAACTTTTTAATTCCATAAATAATAAATATCAATCAAAAATTGTTCATTGTTTTAGATCTAATTTTACAACTGATCAAAATATTATCACTGATAATCCAATTGGCATTACTTGTAATATTCTTTCTCTAAATGCTATTGCTACATCTATTAGTGACTCTCAGTTAAATCTTTATAAAAATATTTTTAGTAGAGTCGGTGTTAATATTATTTCTATTTATGATTCAAGTGTTATTTATTATCTTTATTTAAAGTCCTTAAATTTAGATAAAAAAAATATTGTAATGATAGATATAGGATTTAAATCTACAAAAATAATAATGATCAAAGATGAAAAAATTTCTTTAATTAAGACTTTACCCTTAGGTAGTCAATTTATAACAAATGATTTTATGAAAATTTTAAATGTAAGTAATGATTTTGCAGAAAAAATTAAAATAAACCATGTTGATTTAGATTTAATAGGAAAAAGATCTATTGAAATTCCTGTATGGGAAGAATTAGGTAAAAATTTAAAAAGAAAAATCGAACATGATTATTTAAAATCAATTTTATCATCTAGAATTGATGAATTATTTAATTTAGTTTTACATTCTATCCCAAAATCCAAGTTTTTTTACTCCTACCTACTTACTGGTGGTGGTTCAATGCAATTAAATTTAATGCCTTATCTTAAAAAAAAATTTGGTATTGATGTTGAATTAGCAGAACCTAAGCCTGTAATAGGTATTCCAACATTTTGGAATAACCCTTCAATTATGTCACTTTTTACTCTTAATGAACTAATTACTGATGGTTCTCTTGAAAACCTCAGTATATTAAAAAATAATGATTCTTTTTCTAATAAAATATGGTACAAAAGATTCATAGACCTACTATAGGTAGAAATTGCGGGGTAACATGACACTAGATATAGAACCAATTTTAGATCAAAAAAACTTAAAACCATCAATTACCGTTATGGGTGTAGGTGGCGCTGGAAGTAATGCTGTTAATAACATGATCCAATCTAATTTAAATAATGTTGAGTTTATTGTTGCAAATACCGACGCTCAAGCATTAGAAAATTCACTATGTTTTAATAGAATACAATTAGGACTTTCTAAAACTCAAGGACTGGGTGCTGGTGCAAATCCTATTGTAGGAAAAGAAGCTGCTGAAGAAAGTTCAGAAGAACTTAATGAAGAACTTAGAAATACGAATATGCTTTTTTTGACTGCTGGATTAGGTGGCGGTACTGGAACAGGAGCACTTCCTGTAATTGCAAGTTTAGCTAAAAAATTAAATATTGTTACTGTAGCAATAGTATCTACTCCTTTTAATTTTGAAGGTACGAAAAGAATGAACCTTGCAAATGAAGGGCTAGAAGAATTAAAAAAAAGTGTTGATACTTTACTAATAATTCCAAATCAAAATTTATTTAAAGTTTCAAATGAACAAACATCTTTTGCTGATGCTTTTAAAAAGGCTGATAATGTTTTATTTGATGGGGTGAAGGGATTGACAGATCTTATTACTCAACCCGGTTTAATTAATCTAGATTTCGCAGACGTAAGAACTGTTATTAAAGAGATGGGTTTTGCCATGATGGGAACTGCGATTGCTGAAGGTGATAATAAAGCCGTTGAAGCTTCAAACTTAGCTTTAACAAACCCATTAATTGAGAATGTAGATATGAATACTGCCAAAGGAGTTATTGTTAATATATCGGGTGGAAGTGATATGACTTTGATGGAAGTTGATCATGCAGCAAATATTATTAGACAAAGTGTTAATCCTGAAGCAAATATTATTTTTGGATCTTTGATTGATGAGAGTTTAGCTGGAAAACTGAAAATTAGTATATTTGCTACTGGAATTGAGGAGACAGGTAAAGGAATTTTAATGTACCCTCAAAAAGATAAAGAAAATAATACTCCTTCTTCTTTTAAAAAAGACAATTCAGATGTAAGTGAAGAGACTGATAAATCTGATCTTGAATTTTCAGAAGAAACAGGAACAATTGTGGATGAGAGTTTAATTCAAGAAGGTTTTGAACTTACACCGCAGGACGTACCTGAAAATATTGAAAGTCATGAAAACGTTAATTATGATAGTCTTCACGAAAAGAAAAAAACTAGTTTTTTTGAAAAACTTACCAGCTTAATGAGAGCGGAAAAAAAAAATGAAGAAAGTATGAAAGATTCAAAAAAGACTAAAAAAAACAAAATAAAAACGGATCCAAATCTATTTTTGTTTAGTGAAGCCACTAATGAAACAGTTGATGATGTGAGTTCTTTAGATTCAACCGACATTGTTGAGATTTCACAATCATTTGACAAACATGATAATGAAGATTTAGAAGTTCCTTCCTATCTTAGAAAAGGTAATTTGTAGATATATTTTGACTAAATACAATAATTTACAAATCTAAACTTATATTTTCTGCGGTTTTGACAATAATCTAACTAATGCACCAAAATACAATATCGAATAAGATATATTTTAAGGGAATAGGTTTACATACTGGTCTTGATGTAAATCTGGAACTACATCCCGCTAAAGAAAATTCAGGTATTACCTTTTTTAGAAAAGATTTAAATAAAAAAATTGAGGCTAGTTGGAAAAATGTTATTTCAACAAAATTCTCAACTAATCTAGGAGTTGATAACTGTTTTATTAAAACCGTTGAACATTTATTAAGTGCATTTGCCGGACTCCATATATCTAATTGTGATGTCTTTATTGATAATGAGGAAGTTCCGATTATGGATGGCAGTTCTAAAGTTTTTGTTGATGAGATTTTAAAGACAGGAATTAAAAATCAAATTGTGAATCAGCAAGCAATAGAAATTAAAAAAAAAGTTCGATTTGATTGTGATTATGGTTATGGAGAATTACTTCCAAATTTAGAAACGGAAGAAGGTTTAAACATTTTTCTTGAATCTCGCTTTGAGGGTAAATACGAAGATCAAACTATCAATATAGAAAACTTAAATGGTGGTTATCCATCTAAAATATCTCAAGCGAGAACTTTTGGTTTTTATGAAGAGATTGAATATTTAAAATCACAAAATCTAATTAAGGGAGGGTCTTTAGATAATGCAATTGTTATTAAAGAATTCCAACCCATTAATCCTGAAGGCCTTAGGTATGATAATGAGCTAATGAGACATAAGGTTTTAGACGTTGTTGGTGATTTATATTTATCAGGTTTTCCTATTATTGGTAAGTATAATGGATTTAAAACAGGTCACTATATTACATACAATCTATTAAAAGAACTGTTTAAAGATCAGCAAAATTTTAAAATTATTAATTCAAATTAAATCAGACCATTTTTTTCGGGTCAGTTAAAATATCAAATTCCTTAGATGTTAATCTGGTTAATTCCAAGCAGGACTCCTTTAGAGTAATTCCTTTTTTATGTGCGTTTAGAGCCACTTTTGAAGATAAATCATAGCCTATTACTTTAGTTAATGGCGTAACTAGCATTAAAGAATTATTGAGAAGTTCATTAATTCTTTTTTTATTAGCCTTTACTCCGTTAAGGCAATTCAACGTAAATGACTTAATACCATCGCTAAGTAAATTAATAGCATCAAGAGTATTATGAATAATAATTGGATTATAAACATTTAATTGAAAATGACCTTGTGTGCATGCAAATAAAATTGAGGTTTTTAATCCAATAACATGAGCACAAATCATTGAAAGAGCTTCACATTGAGTCGGATTAATTTTACCGGGCATGATCGAAGAACCGGGTTCATTCGCGGGTAATATTAATTCAGCAATACCACTTCTTGGTCCTGAAGCTAGAACTCTTAAGTCGTTTGCCATTTTAAATAGTGTAGAAGTTAAAATTTCAAGTCCACTCATCACTTCGATAAACACATCGTGAGAAGCTAATGATTCAAATTTATTTGGAGCCGTCTTAAATGACATTCCAGTTAACTTCTTTAAATTATTTGCAAATATTTTTCCAAAATTTTTGTGAGCATTTATTCCTGATCCAACTGCCGTACCTCCTTGAGCTATTTCTAACAGTTTAGAAAAAGATTTTTTAATTGTTTTTTCTGCATAATCTAATTGAGCAAGATAAGCGCCAAATTCATCTGATAATTTTAAAGGAGTAGCATCTTGTGTGTGAGTTCTTCCTATCTTAATAATACCCTTAAATTCTTTAATTTTATTTTTAACAGAAGATTTAATTAAATAAATTTCAGGTAATAGTGTCTTTTGTAAGGCTATTAGGGTTGCTATATGCATTGCCGTAGGAATTGTATCATTAGAGGATTGAGATTTATTAATATCATCGTTGGGGTGGAGAGGTTTGTTTGATGGTAACTTCGATCCTAAAATTAAATTTGATTTATTAGCAATAACTTCATTAAAGTTCATATTAATCTGAGTTCCAGATCCTGTTTGCCAAATAACAAGTGGAAAGTGTTCATTCATTTTACCTATTATAATATCATCACAAACTTTCCCAATTGCGACCACATTTTTATGGCTTAAAAGTTTTAATTGTTCATTAGTTAGTGCGGCAGCTTTTTTTTGAAAAGCTAAAGCCTGAATAAAAGCATTTTGAAAATGAAATTTTCCAACCCCGATTTTAAAATTCTCTACTGATCTCTGAGTTTGAGCACCCCAAAGTTTATTTGAAGGAACCTTAACCTCTCCAAGACTATCTTGTTCAATACGAAATTTGACCATAACTTAATAATAATATATATCAGATTTAATGAAAAACATTTTATTAATTAGACACGGACAAAGTGAATGGAATAAATTAAATCTTTTTACAGGTTTTAAGAATGTGGAACTTACCGAGCAAGGTGTTCATGAAGCCAAAAAAGCATCTGAAAACTTTAAGGAATTAGGGGTAAAATTTGATCTTGTTTACACTAGTCTTCTTTCAAGAGCTCAAAAAACAGCAAAAATCATTTTAGAAGGTTTAGATCAATTTGAAGATCTAACTAATAATCATAAAATTATTGAAGATTCAGCACTTAATGAAAGAGACTATGGGGATTTAACAGGCCTAGATAAAAAAGAGACAGCAGATAAATATGGTGAAGAGCAAGTTTATAAATGGAGAAGGGGATATAGCGACAGACCACCCGCAGGAGAAAGTCTTGAAGATGTTGTTTTAAGGGTAAGAAATTATTTTGAATCAGAAATATTGCCTCAAATTCATTCTAGTTCAAATAATAATATACTTATCGCAGCTCACGGTAACTCTTTAAGAGCTCTTTTGATCGTTATGGACGTTTACCAGATTAATGAAATTAACTCAGTTGAGTTATCTACGGGAGTTCCAATTCACATCACTTACGATAATGCTATATTTCAAATTAAGTCGTAATTTTAATTATTTTCATGATTGATTTGCCTCTTATATTAGCCTTAGCTACATATTATTTGGTAATGTTTGTAACTCCCGGTCCAAATAATACCATGTTAACTATTTCTGGAATTAAATTTGGATTTAAGAGAACTGTTCCTCATATTTTTGGAATATCCACCGGACATGCTATTCAAATATCTATTGTTTGTTTAGGTTTAGGATCTTTATTTCAAAAATTTCCTCATATTCAGGAGTATTTGAAATGGGCATGTTTAATTTATTTATTATATTTAGCTTGGAGTATCATTGGCTCAATAAAGAGTGATGATGTTGAATCTGGGAGACCATTAAGATTTTATGAAGCTTCTCTATTTCAATGGGTTAACCCAAAAGCCTGGACTATTGCAACCATTGCATCGACAGCGTTTTTCCCCAATGACGAAAATATAATAATTGCGATTATATTTATCTCACTAACTGCTTTTATAATTAATCTTCCTTGTATTAGCTTATGGGCATTATTTGGAGCTTCTATAAAGAAATTTATTAACAATCAGCTGCTGAAAAAAATCATTGAGTATATTTTTGCAATTTTATTAGTATTAACAGGTATATATTTAGTTCTTTAAGAATTTTGTCTTATGTACTCAGCGGAGTGATTCTTAAAAATTAATATTATTAAAATAATAATAAGTATAAATAAACCATACTGAATAAGTCTTTTAGCCTTAGGACTAACTTTAGATTCTAAGTTTTTATTAGTTAAATACCAAAAAACACCTAAAAATATGAAAAAAATTAATCCACCTTGTAATACTGAATCAGTTAATAGGCTCATCAAAAAATCAATTTATAAGAAATTTCAAGAATATAAAGTTATTTTTTTGCTTGATAATTAGTTGATTATCAGCACAATCGGTCGCAGACAAACGACTTTGGAAATATTCTAGATATTATTTTCCAGGTCACATTAATAATAATAGGAGTACTCATGTTTAAACTTTTAAAACTATTTGTACCAACTTCAGTACTAATTACTGTGCCAGGTATTGCCTCGGCTTCAGTTAACTTAGCACCTAATGACTATGTTGGTATTTCATTTTGGCTGATTTCAATGGCACTTGTTGCTGCAACAGCCTTTTTCTTCTTAGAGACACAAAGAGTTTCTGCTAAGTGGAAAACTTCTTTAACTGTATCTGGTCTTGTGACTTTAGTTGCTGCTGTTCACTATTTCTATATGAGAGATGTGTGGGTATCTACAGGTGAAACACCTACTGTGTACAGATACATTGATTGGTTAATTACTGTTCCACTTCTTATGGTTGAATTTTACATTATTCTTAGAGCTGTCGGCGCTGTTTCAGTTGGTATCTTCTGGAGATTAATGATTGGTACATTAGTAATGCTAGTTGCTGGTTATCTTGGCGAAGTCGGTGCTATCAATGCATGGGCTGGATTTATCGTTGGTATGGCTGGTTGGGCTTACATCTTGTATGAAGTTTTTGCTGGTGAAGCTGGTAAAATTGCTGCAGATAAAGCTCCTGCATCAGTACAATCTGCTTTCTCATCAATGAGATGGATTGTATCAATTGGTTGGGCCATTTATCCTCTTGGATATTTCTTCGGTTACCTAACCGGTTCAGCAGATGTTGAAATGCTAAATATCATTTACAACTTTGCGGATGTTTTAAATAAGATCGCTTTTGGTGTGATTATTTGGAACGTAGCAACTACAGAATCTAAGTAATTCTTAGATAGTTAATATTTTAACCAGGCAAGTTTTACTTGCCTGGTTTTTTTTTATTAAAATTCGTATATCCTTAATCTACTTTGAATAAACATATAGCTGTCATCGGTAGTGGTTTTGGAGGCATAGCTTCTGCTCTTAGAATGAAAAAACTAGGTTTTGAGGTCACTCTAATTGAAAGACTTGGAAGTTTAGGTGGGCGAGCTAGAGTCTTTGAACGCAAAGGATATAAGCATGATGCAGGTCCTACGGTTATTACGGCACCATTTTTATTTAATGAGTTATTTGATCTTTTTGATAAAAAAATTGAAGATCATCTAGAATTTAAATCTCTTGATCCTTGGTATCGTTTTTATTTTCATAATGGCCAAGAGTTTGACTACAGACCTTCTATAGAAGACACTATTAAAGAAATCGAAAGATTTTCAAAAGAAGACGCTGAGGGATATAGGCGGTTACTTGAACACTCTGAACGTATTTTCAATATAGGATTCTTAAAACTCTCAGATAAACCATTCAGTTCCTTTTGGGAGATGGTAAAACAAATCCCTTCTTTGTTTAAACTACAAAGCTATTTAACAGTAAGCGGTCTAGTTAATAAATACCTTAAAAACCCTTTTATGAGAAAGGCATTTTCAATTCACCCTTTATTAGTAGGAGGTGACCCCCATACTACAACTTCCATATATGCGTTAATTCATTATTTAGAAAGAAAATGGGGTGTTTATTTTTGCATGGGTGGGACTGGTAAAATTATTCAAGAATTAGAAAAATTGGCAATAGAGCAAGGAATTAAGATTTTAAAAAATACTGATGTGAGTGAAATTATTTTAGAGAATAATCTAGTTACAGGTTTACGATTAAATGATCATGAAGTTTTAAATTTTAATGCAGTAATTTGCAATGCTGATCCTCCAACTGTTTACGCAGAAATGATTAAAGGCAAGACTTTAAAAAGAACTTTTAAGCCTGAACCTTTAATTCAATATTCAATGGGATTATTTGTTTTATTTTTTGGAACAAAGAAACAGTATCCTTCTGTCGCTCATCATACGATATGGATGAGTGAGAGATTTAAAGAATTACTAAGTGATATTTTTCAAAAAAAAACTTTATCAAAAGATTTTTCCTTATACCTTCATCGTCCAACTGCAACTGATCCTTCTTTTGCTCCAGAGGGATGCGATAGTTTTTATGTCTTATGCCCCGTTCCGAATTTATTAGGAAATATCAATTGGGAAGTAGAGGGACCTAAATTAAAAGATAAAATTATAAGTGAATTATCTCAAACAATTATGCCAAACTTAGAAAATGTAGTAGAAGAAGTATTTTGGATGGATCCTAATGATTTTAAAAAGGATTACAGGTCTATGCATGGTGCTGGTTTTTCTATTGCTCCAATTTTTTCTCAATCGGCATGGTTTAGATACCATAATAAAGATCCTCAAATCAAAAATTTATATTTTGCTGCAGCAGGTTCACATCCTGGTGCTGGCATACCAGGAGTTCTCTGCTCTGCTAAAATTGTAGAAAAAGTCATTAAAAAGGATTTTAAATTAAATTAAATTAAATGGACGATTTTAAAAATCTTTCATTAGAAGAAGCCTCATCTTTAATCAAAGCCAATGGAAAATCTTTTTATTGGGCAAGTTTTTTTTTAACCAAAAAAGTTACTAATGAAGCAATTATTTTATATTCTTTTTGTCGATTATTGGATGATTTAGCAGATGATCAAAGTAATAATTTATTAGAACTTCAAAAATATAAAGAATTTTTAAGTCGGATACCTATTAAAATTGCAGGAAATAATATAATCAAATTTCTTGAAAGGCATAAAATTAAACAAACAGTTATAAAAGACTTAATTGATGGTTTTATTTTTGATCAAGGCTTAGTACGCATTGAAAATAAACAGCAGTTAATTATTTATTGTTATCAGGTGGCAGGAACCGTGGGTTTAATGATGAGCGCAATACTTAAGCCCTATAAAAATTATGCCAATAAATTTGCCATAGATTTAGGAATTGCCATGCAGTTAACTAATACCGCAAGAGATATTAAAGAAGATGCCCTTGATCATAATAGGCAATATTTACCTTTACAGATGACTAGCAAGACCAGTTTTGAAGATTTACACTCTATAAGTTTAGGACATAAAGATAAGGGAAAATCTCAAAATATAAAAAATGCAATTTTTGAAATTTTAAAAATTGCTAATGACTATTATATTAGTGGAATGAGTGGTTTAAGATATCTCCCTATAAGATCTCATATAGCGATTGGAATTGCAGCCTTAGTTTATAAACAAATAGGAATTAAAATTATTAAAAATAAT
>CAWUWX010000001.1:0-44921 GCA_963926395.1 uncultured Alphaproteobacteria bacterium | reverse complement strand
ACCATAAACCGTACTATTTTTAGATTGTTGAATGCCGGGGATTAAATGCTCCCTTGCAATTAATGCCGAACTAATGATACCCCAATTAATTTTTTTCATAATTAATCTTTAAACTCTATCAGAGAAATCTAAGTTAAAAAGATAATTTATGTATTAATTCCATAGCCAAGCAGCACCCCTAACTCCACTTGAATCTCCATGTTTATTTTTTAATACCTTGTTTCTCACTTTGTCTGAAAAAGTATATTTATTTAATATAATTGGAATATTTTTATAAAGCCTGTCTACATTAGATATACCTCCTCCTAAAATAATTGCTTCAGGATCAAAGATTCCAATCATGACAGCAATTATTCTAGCTAAGCGGTCTTCATATAAAGAGAATTCCATTTTAGCTCTTTCATCACCTTGTAATTCAAGTTGAGCTATTTCAATCGATCTTAAATTTGTATTATATTTTTTATTAAAATTATTTTCAAAACCACTTCCAGAAATAAACTGTTCGGCACATAAAGGTCTTTCGCAATTGAGGACTGAGCATTTAACATTTGCTTCAATTTCTTCTTTTGTTGGATAAGGTAAGGGTTGGTGACCCCAATCACCGGCAACTTGGTTTGCCCCTTCAATGATTTGTTTATTGAATGATAATCCCGATCCTAATCCTGTTCCTATAATTATTCCAAAAACTCCTTTATAGTTAGCTCCCGCTCCATCAATTGATTCTGAAAGAGTAAAGCAGTTTGCATCGTTCATTAACCTTACTTCACGGTTAAGATTTTTTTCTAAATCTTTTTTAAAAGGTTGTTGGTTTAACCAAATTGAATTTGCATTTTTAACTAATCCGGTTTCACTTGAGGATGAGCCTGGAATACCTACACCCACACTACAATGATCATTAATTTTTTCTTCGAAATGAGTAACTAATTTTTTAATCGTGTCTATACCAGACTGATAATTTTTATCATAAGAACTTCTCTTACGATCTATTTCTTTACCAAGATGATCTAAAAGAATACCCTCTATTTTTGTACCACCATAATCTATGCCAATTTTGAATTTTGTTGTCATGACTTACATATTATATATATTATAAATTATCTTAATTTAATTATAAAAAATTTATGAAGAAAATAGGAATTTTAACTAGTGGAGGCGATTGCGGGGGCTTAAATGCTGCTGTGAGGTCTATTTTTTATAGAGCTAAAGATACTTACGGTATGGAAGTTTTTGGAATTAGAGATGGAACTGTTGGTTTAATGCAACGTCCTGTTGCAAGTATTCCTTTAGATTATCAAACATTTAGCGGATCTCTTTTAAGGCAAGGGGGTACTTTTTTAGGTACTACAAATAAAGGTAATCCTTTTGAATTTCCAATGCCAGATGGAACAATCAAAGATAGAACAGCAGATATTTGCGAAGGATATCACTTACTTGGACTTGATGGATTGATTGTAATTGGTGGAGATGGAAGTATGGCAATACTTGATAAAATAGCTAAGGCAGGAAATTTAAATATAGTAGCGATTCCTAAAACTATTGATAATGATGTTGGGGCAACTGAAAGTTCTATAGGTTTCAATACAGCTGTCCAAGTCGCAACTCAAGCTCTTGACAACTTAATCCACACTGCTGCCAGCCATCAACGCTCTATGATTTTAGAAGTCATGGGAAGAGATGCGGGTCATATTGCTTTAAATGCCGGAATTGCTGGAGGAGCAGATGTTATTCTTATTCCTGAATTAAAATATTCAGTAGACAATATAGTTAAAAAATTAACTCAAATGAAAAATCGAGGAATTCTTCATTCTTTAATTATTGTAGCTGAGGCTGTGAAGACTGAAGAAGGTAAAAAGTTTATGGTTGAATTTGCGGATGGTCAAAAAAGATTAGGCGGAATTGGTAATTACTTATCAGAATCAATTATGAAAAAAACAGATATTGAATGCAGGGTTACTTCTTTAGGTCATGTACAAAGAGGTGCACCTCCCACTCCAAGGGATAGAATTTTGGCAAGTGCATTTGGAGTATATGCTGTTGATCTCCTTGCTCAAAAAAAATTCAATCGCATGGTTGCTTGGCGTGATCGTAAAGTAATAGACGTACCTATTGAAGAAGGTATTAGCACTTATAAAGTTGTCGACAAAGATGATTCATTAGTAGAAACAGCATTAGCTTTAGGAGTATATATTGGTGATCTTGATTAATGATCGAAGATATAAGTTTTATTAATAATATTAAAAATTTTAAACAATCTCTTTTTCAAGGAACTATTTTTAAATTCTCCCGTTCTGAGAAAGCCATCGAACTTATCAACTCGATAAAAAAAGAAATACATTCTCATTATGCAAAAAATCTAGACACTCTTCATTTAGAAAAAAATGCAGAATTAATTGCAAAGAATTTAATAAAAACTCTTAAAAATCAAGATTCTTTTTTAAAAAATTTTAAAGAAATTTTAAAAGAAATTAATTTTAATATTAATGAATGTTACCGAGATAAATTTGTAGTGAGGGTTGCTCCTGCTGAATTAAACAAAGCAACTTATGAAGCTTCTAGAATAGGAATTCATAGAGACACTTGGGGTACAAATATATTCCAACAAATTAATTGGTGGGCTCCGATTAATTCTCTAGATAAATCTAATACATTAATTTTTTATCCTGACTATTTTAATAAACCTATTAAAAACACAACATCTTCATGGGACTTGGATGTTTATCTTAAAAAAAGAAGATTGGGAGAATTTGACTACCCATCAGCGCCTCAGTTATTAGAAGATTTGCAAGCTAATACAAAAACCATAAGAGTAGACATAGAACCAGGTGAAATTCTTTGTTTCTCTGGCAGTCATCTTCATAGCTCTTCAAAAGAAAATTCTGATATTTCTCGATTTAGTTATGAAATTAGAACTGTCTCTCAGTCTGATATTGACAATAATTTAAAAGCACCAAATGTTGATTGTGAATTAAATAGGCAATATCCTAAAATATTCAAACATATTGATCATAATCAGACATTGGAAATCAGTGGATGATTATAAAAAATTTTGTTAGTTTGCGAGTGTGAAGAAAAAATATTCTATATTTAACATTGCTCGTAACGCATTTTCCAATCATGAAAATTGGCAAAAAATGTGGCGGAGCCCAGAACCAAAAAAACACTATGATGTGATTATTATAGGTGGTGGCGGTCATGGATTAGGCACAGCTTATTATTTAGCAAAAGAACATGGTCTGACTAATATTGCAGTCATTGAAAAAGGTTGGCTTGGTGGTGGAAACACTGGTCGAAATACAACAATTATTCGTTCCAATTATTTATGGGATGAGAGTGCAAATTTATATGAACATTCATTAAAACTTTGGGAAGGCTTGACTCATGATTTAAATTATAATGTGATGTTCAGTCAAAGAGGAGTGATGAATCTCGCTCACACAGAACATGACATTAAAGAAATAAAAAGAAGAGTTAGTGCCAATACACTTAACGGCATTGATTCAAAATGGATTTCAAAAGAGGAAATTAAAAAACTTGTACCTATTATGAATACTGACAATTTACGTTATCCAGTTTTAGGAGCTTCTTTTCAACCTAGAGGAGGTACGGCTCGCCATGATACTGTAGCTTGGGGTTATGCGATGCGCGCTGATGAAATGGGTGTTGATATTATTCAAAACTGTGAAGTGCACAAAATTTTAACTGAGAATGGAAAAGTTATTGGGGTAGAAACCTCTAAAGGAATTATTAACTCTAAAAAAATTGGAGTAGTCGCATCCGGTCACACAAGTGTACTTGCAGAAAGTGCAGGAATTAGGCTTCCCCTTCAAAGTAAACCTTTACAAGCATTAGTCTCTGAACCAATTAAGCCGGTCATTGATACTGTAGTTATGTCAAATGCAGTTCATGCTTATGTTAGTCAGTCTGATAAAGGTGAATTAGTTATAGGTGCTGGTACTGACGGTTATAACTCATTTACTCAACGAGGAGGTTTTGATGTAGTGGAAGATACAATTAGAGCAATGGTTGAATTATACCCAGTATTTGGAAAGATGAAGATGTTACGTCAATGGGGTGGGATAGTTGATATTTCTCCAGATGCTAGTCCTATAATAAGTAAGTGTGATATTAAGGGATTATATTTTAATTGTGGGTGGGGTACCGGTGGCTTTAAAGCTACACCTGGAAGTGCAAATGTTTTTGCCCATACTGTTGCCAAAGATGAACCTCACTCTATTAATGCCGCTTTTAGCCTAGATAGATTTGTTTCAGGTAAACTTGTCGATGAACATGGAGCTGCAGCAGTAGCGCACTAGATATGCTAATCATTAATTGTCCCTACTGTGGCCCTCGAGAACAGTGTGAATTTACTAATGGTGGAGAAGCTCATGTTGCAAGACCTTCTAATCCAGAAAAAGTTTCTGATAAGGAATGGTCTGAATATGTTTTTTTTCGATCTAATCCTAAGGGTATTTATTTTGAAAGATGGGTACACAGTCATGGATGTAAAAAATGGTTCAACGCCGTGAGAGATACTTCAACCGATAAAGTATTAAAGGTTTATGAAATAAAAGATGAGAAACCCTCTCTCGCAGATCTTGAAAATAGTAATCTAACAACACCCTCAGGAGAACCTGAAGTTGGATCTGGGAACTTTACGGTGAGAAAAACATGAGCGCCAAAGACAATAAAGATTCTTCTCACATAGCTTTTCATCAGTCAGTAAACTTTACTTTTGATGGGGTAAAATATAAGGGGTTTAAAGGCGATACAATTGCTTCAGCCCTTATCAGAAATAATATAAAGATTATTGGAAGAAGTTTTAAATACCATAGACCTAGAGGTATCTATACTTGCGGCATAGAAGAACCAAATGCTTTAGTTCAGATACTTAGTGAACATAACGAACCCAATACAAGAGCAACAGTAAAACAAATATATGAAGGTTTAAAAATTGAAAGTCAAAATCGCTGGCCTTCTCTTGAAAATGATTTGAGTTCAGTTAATAACCTACTCTCTCCTTTATTTAGTGCAGGCTTTTACAACAAAACTTTTATGAAGCCTAGAGGTTTTTGGAAAAAAGTTTACGAACCTTTAATTAGAAAAGCGGCAGGACTAGGAAAGCCACCCAAACCTTTTAAAACAAAAAGCACTCAACTCCATCATCATGTTGATATTGCAATAGTTGGAGGGGGTTTATCTGGTTTATTAGCAGCAAAAAGCTTGGCAAAAACCAAACTAAAGGTTTTACTTATTGAGCAAGACAGCTATTTAGGAGGGATATTAAAAAACTCAAATAAGGTTTCAACAATCGAGAACAAAGATAATGCCTCATGGATCAAAGAAGTGGAAACAGAAATAGAAGATTCAAAAAATATCAAAGTGTTAAAAAATACTTTAGCTACAACCTATAATTATATTAATCATTTAATTGCTATAGAGGATCTGACCACTGGCACGATGCCTTTAGAAGGTCATGCAGATCAAATACTTCATAAAATTAGAGCTGATCATATAATTCTTGCTAATGGGCATATAGAACGATTAATTTCATTTCGAAATAACGATTTACCAGGAATTATGCTTGCAGGTTCATTTGAAAAATATATCCAAAGATACGGAGTTATTCCTGATATAAGTCCTGTAATTTTTAGCAATAACTCTTCTTCTTTTAGTCTTATAAAAAAATTAATTGATTTAAATTGTAAACCTCAAGCTTATGTAGATTCAAGATCAGGAGATAAAATTGAATCTAGTTTATTAGATATTATCCATAAGGAAAATATTCCTCTTTTTACCAATGCTCATGTAGAAGGCTGTGATGGAAAAAAGCAAGTAGAGGAAATAAGCGTCAGAGATTCTGAAGGAATAATTACTAAATTAAAATCAAAAATGCTTTGCATCTCAGGTGGCTTTAACCCTGATGTACATTTATTTACACAGTCAAAAGGTGTTTTAACTTGGGATGATCAATACTTGACTTTTAAACCCAGTAAATCTTTTCAAAATACTATTGTTATAGGGTCTGCTGGGGGTTTATTTCAATATAGTAAATTAGCAAATGATATTGATTCGAAGCTTAGTTTTTTAAATCATGAGCCAATAGTTAATATAAATTTTGAACTTAATGAATCTGATAATTATGCAATTGAAAAGTTATGGGAAACCAAACATGAAAAAAAATCTCGATGGTCAAAATCTTTTATTGATTTACAAAATGATGTGACTACCAAAGACCTAAGACAAGGAATTAGAGAGGGTTTTGATAGAATTGAACATTTAAAAAGATTTACAACTAATAGTATGGGAACTGACCAAGGTAAAATTAGTAGTATCAACGCCCTTGGGATTGTTTCGGAAATACTAAATAAAAAAGTTTCAGAAGTCGGAACTACAATTTACAGGCCGCCATACGCGCCTCTAAGCTTTGCATCAATAGCTGGAAGGAGCACTTATAATTTTTATGATCCGGAAAGAAAAACCTCCATTCATGAATGGCATAAAAAAAATGGAGCTGTATTTGAAGACGTTGGGCAATGGAAGCGTCCCTGGTATTTTAAAAGTCATTTAGAAGAAAATTTGGATCAAGCTGTACAAAGAGAGGCCCACCAAGTTAGAAAATATGCTGGTGTTTTAGATGGAAGTACTTTGGGTAAAATAGAAATTAAAGGTAGTGATGCTTTAGAATTTATGAATCTTATGTATACAAATAATTTTTCAAAAATGAAACCTATGAGTGCCCGTTATGCTTTGATGTTAGGTGAAGACGGAATGATCATGGACGATGGAATTATATCAAAAATAAACGATAGTCATTTTATAGCTACAACTACTACAGGTGGAGCAGCAAAAGTTTTAAGCCATATGGAAGAATTTTCTCAAACAGAATGGCCTCATCTCAATGTTTTTATGAATTCTATTACTGAACAATTTTGTACTTTTAATATAAGCGGACCTAATACCCGTTTAATAATGGAAAAAGTTTTTGAGCATATAAAATTTGATAATGAAAGTTTTCCTTTTATGACTTTTAATAATTTTACCTATTTAGATACAACTATAAGGATATTAAGAGCAAGTTTTACTGGAGAGCTTGGCTATGAAATTTATGTAAGACCGTCTATTGCTCTTAAATTATGGGAGAATTTATTTCGTTTTGGTGAAGATGAAGGTTTAATTGCTTATGGAACAGAAACAATGCATCTATTGAGAGCAGAAAAAGGCTATATTATTGTCGGTCAAGATACTGACGGTTCTGTAACACCTCAAGATATGGATTTAGAGTGGATGATTGGAAAAAATAAAAAAGACTTTATTGGTAAAAGATCTTTAACAAGATCAGACACGATTAGGTCAGATAGAAAACAATTAGTAGGAATTAAGCCTATAGATCAAAAAAATATTATTGAAGAAGGTCAGCATATTATACTCTCATCCAACATAAAACCTCCTGTTAAAATGCTAGGTCACATAACCTCTAGCTATATGAGTCCAAACTTAGGACATAGTTTTGGAATGGCGGTTATTAAAGACGGTAAAAATTTAATAGGATCAAGAGCTTATGTTTCATCTAGTTCTAAAGTTGCCTTTGAAGTTGAAATCATGAAGCCAGTCTTTATTGATGAAAAAAATAAAAGGTTAATATCTTGAAAAACTTAATATCCTCCAACTCTGTTAATATAATAGAACTAAGTCTTAATCAAATCTTAGTTCGTGGACTTTATACCCCTTCTCTTAACAAGCAAATTCAATCTCAATTTAAAATTTCTCTTCCTGAAAATAATCTTCAGATAAACCAGGATAAAAATATTATTTGTTCAAAAAACTCTTTTGATCAGTGGAGTATAATTCTTTTTCAACAACTAGAA
Source organism: uncultured Alphaproteobacteria bacterium (assembly GCA_963926395.1). Classification (GTDB taxonomy): domain Bacteria; phylum Pseudomonadota; class Alphaproteobacteria; order HIMB59; family HIMB59; genus HIMB59. Next base: position 37,056 of record CAWUWX010000001.1, on the reverse strand, counting down.
TTAGAGATTGATAATGTAATTGATAAAATCAATGAGAATGAAAAAGTACTGGCAACTAATTATTCTGAAGGTCAAATTTATCTGGAAATCTCTGGCGAAAATAAAATTTCTATATTAAATAAAATTACTCATTTTGACTTTAGAGAAAAGCATTTTCCTCTCTCATCTTCCGCGCAAACATTAATCGGAAGAGTTGATTGTAATATTTACAACCTGAAAAATAAGTTATTAGTAACCTGTAACAGCTCCTTTGGAGATCACTTAAAAGACCAACTTATAGATGCTGTAAAATTCTAATTGACATCATATTTTCAAATTGATTAGCTTAAATATGGAAATATAAATAGGTGGTCAATGTCTAATAAATCAAGAATAATAATTGTTGGAAGTGGAATAACTGGAGCCAGTACGGCTTATCACTTAGCGAAATTAGGTTGGAAAGATATCACTGTCCTTGATCAAGGTCCTTTATTTGAAACTGGTGGCTCGACCAGTCATGCTCCCGGCGGTGTCTTTCAAACAAATCCATCTAGAATGATGTGTAAGTTTGCTCAATATACAGTTGACTTATTAAGCTCACTTGAATTTGAGGGGAAACCTTGTTATCACGCAGTTGGAGGAATTGAAGTATCAAAAACTAAAGAACGTCATGAGGATTTATACAGAAAATTAGGACTAGCCCATAGCTATGGGCTCTCTGATGCTAAAATTATTACTCCTGAAGAAGTTCATAAAATGAGTCCCTATATTGATCCTGAAAAAATTTATGGAGGGTACTATGTTCCTACTGATGGCTTAGCAGCGCCCGTGCGAGCTGTTCAGTCGATGGCTAAATATGTGATTGATCAAGGTGCTGGAAATTTTATAGGCAATACTGCGGTCACAGGATTTAAAATATCGAATAATCAAATTCGAGGTGTTGAAACGGAAAATGGTTTTTATGAGGCTGACATTGTTCTTGTTGCTACTGGTATTTGGTCTCCTAAAATGGCGAGACTAGCTGGTATTTCACTACCTCTTGTTCCATGCGAACATCAAATGGCATGGCTTGAACCATTTGAGGAACTCAAGGAATTTAAGGCAGATATAAAAGAAGCCTTAGTTAAACATGCTATTGTCAGACATCAAGACTACAGTTTATATTTTAGGCAATGGAACGATACTTATGTTATTGGCAACTATCGTCACGAACCTAGAATCTTAGAGTCTGAAGAGATCTTAAAACCAAAGGATGCGATTGATATGCCTTCATTAGTTGATTGGAGAGCAGATGATTTTGAGGGAGCTCATAAGGAAACTAACTGGCTATTTCCTTCTTTTGCAGAAAAAAAATTAACAAAAAAAATTAATGGTATTTTTTCTTTTACCACTGACGGTAATCCTCTAATGGGAGAAACTTCTATCAAAGGTTTGTGGTCAGCTAGTGCTGTTTGGATCACTCACAGTGGTGGTGTTGGTAAAGCTATGGCAGAATGGATTATAAATGGTGAGCCAGAACTAGATGTAAGAGAAGGAGATATTAATCGTTTCCATAAACATCATCATGTCAGAAAGTATTTGAGAGCAAGAGGTAAACAAAACTATAAAGAGGTTTATGATATTATCCATCCTCTTCAACAAATGGAACAACCCAGACCCCTAAGAAGAAGTCCTTTTTATTCAAGATTAAATGAAAATAAAGCTCAGTTCTTTGAAACAATGGGATGGGAAAGACCTCAATGGTATGAATCTAATATATCGCTCATTAAAGGTAAGAATTTTCCTAATAGAGTTGGATGGTCTTCAAAATTCTGGTCTCCTATTCAGGCTGCTGAACATTTAGTAACAAGACAAACAGGAGCACTTTTTGATATTACGGGTTTTGTAAAAATTGAAGTTAATGGGAAAGGCGCTCTAGATCTTTTGCAAAAAGTTTGTACAAATAATATCGATATTCCTGTTGGTAAAGTTGTTTATTCTGTAATTTCAAATATATACGGCGGTATCAAAAGTGATTTAACTATTAGTCGACTTGAAGAAAATAAATTTTGGGTTCTAGCTGGTGCAGGTAATGGAATGATTGACCTATCTTGGCTTAGAGAAAATGCTCCTAATGATGGAAGTGTCAATATTATTGACTGGACTTCTGCTTATGCTGGTATTGGACTATGGGGACCTAATTCAAGAAAAGTCTTAGAGAGTTTATGTGAAGATGACAATGTATCTAATGAAGAATTTCCATTTTTTAGTATTAAGAATATTTCAATCAGCCATATTCCTTGTATTGCTATTAGAATTTCTTATATAGGTGAGCTTGGATGGGAAATTTATACTCCAACAGAATATGGTTTAACCTTATGGGATGAATTAAGAAGTAAATCGAAAGAATTTGATATGATTTGTGCTGGAGCTGGAGCCTTTGAATCTTTAAGACTCGAAAAAGGCTATCGTTCTCTAGGATCTGATATTCATACTAACTCTAATCCTTATGAGGCAGGACTTGGCTTTACTGTAAAACTTAAAAAAGAAAATAATTTTATTGGAAAGGAAGCTTTGATCAAACTCAAAGGTTCTCCATTAGAAAAGAAACTATGCTGTATGGTAATGGACGATAGTGAAGGTATGGCTCTGGGCAAAGAACCAATCTATGACAGTCATGGGCAATCTATCGGATATGTCACAAGTACAAATTATGGTTATTTTATTGATAAACATATAATTTATGGATATCTGCCCAATAACTATTCTAAAGAAGGTACAAAATTAGAACTAGATTATTTTGGAAAAAGATACCCCATCACCGTAACTAAAGAGCCTTTATTAGATCCTGAAAATAGTAGACTTAAATCCTAAGTAATTTTATTTTTTTATGATACTTTCTTTTTCTTGATGAAAGAAGATATTATTAAATTTGTTGAAGATTTTACGGTTGAACTTAACCCTAAAGTTAAAAAAAAAATATCAGACATTCATATTAATAAAAAAAATAGAATTTTTGTTACTTATCTTCCAGAAGCTGACGAAAAAGAAGTTCTTGAAGCTATTGAGTTTGTTGAAAGTAAAGGATTAACTCCTATAGCTCACTTACCTGCAAGAACTATGCGTGATATAGTGCATGTAGAAGAATTTTTGCAATCAATTAGAAAAATATCTAAAACAGATGAAATTCTAATTATCGGTGGTGGAGGAGATCAACAGGGAACTATTAGTTCTTCAATGGATATTCTTGAAAGTAAGCTTTTGGAGAAGTATGATTTTCATAAAATTAACATAGCAGGTCATCCGGAAGGTTCTCCAGATATTGACAATGAAACTCTTAAAAAATTTCTTTTAGCAAAACAACAAATCCATAATTCAAGTAATTTGAATATACAAATTGTTACTCAATTTTTTTTTGAGGCTGGTCCTTTTATTCAATGGGACAAATTTCTTGATGAAATAGGAGTCACTTTACCAGTGAGAGTTGGTTTTCCCGGACCAGCAACTTTTAAAACTCTCTTAAATTTTGGATTAATGAGTGGTGTAGGTAATTCATTAAATTTTTTAAAAAAAAATTCTAGAAAAATTGGGGATTTGTTAGTCAAGACATCAAATGACGAACTCTTAATAGAGTTAATTAGTGCAAGCAAATTAAGTAAGGTGGGAAGGCCTAATGCATTTCATTGCTATCCATTTGGTGGCTTTGAAAAAACATGTCAGTGGTTAACGGCTCTCCAAAATGGTCTATTTACTATTGAAAATAGCAAATTAGTTTTCGATAAAAAAATTTTTTAATCACCATTTTCCGATTGCATCGGTCTTTAAAAAAAATTAGTGTTTTGTCATTAAACAGTTTTCCGTGGAGGAAGCAATGAAACTATCACAGCCAACAACAGTGGACCAGTCAGACAGACAGGTACCATATAATTTAAGACAATCCGGTTCAACACCTCAACAAATGTTAATCTCTACAAGGGTTAGAAAAAACCCCTATTGGCATTTATCTGTAGAGGCTGGCTGCTGGAGATGTACAGTTTATAATCGTATGTATCATCCAAGAGGTTATGTGAAACCCGAAGATGGTGGAGCGATGGTAGAATACAATGCTCTAGTCAATGATGTAACTATGTGGAACGTAGCAGTAGAAAGACAAATTCGCGTTAAAGGTCCAGATGCTATGAAATTTACAAATTATGTAATTACAAGAGATGCTACTCGTATTGATGTAATGAAAGGAAAATATGTAATTTTATGTAATGATAAAGGTGGAGTTTTAAATGACCCTATTCTTTTAAGAGTTGCAGAAGATGAATTTTGGTTTTCTCTTTCAGACTCAGACATTATGTTTTTTCTTCAAGGTGTTAACCATGATAAAAAGTTTAATGTTGAAATTGATGAGATTGATGTTGCTCCTGTTCAGATACAAGGTCCAAAATCAGTTGATCTTATGGCTGACCTAGTAGGTGAAGGCGTAAGAGATATTCCTTATTACGGTTTAATGGAAGCAAAAGTTGGTGGAAGAGATTGTATTATTTCACAAACTGGTTTTACTGGTGAAAAGGGATATGAAATCTATTTGAAAGATGCAACCAAGTATGCTGATGATATGTGGAACGATGTTCTTGAAAAGGGAAAAAAACATAATCTTATGGTTATAGCTCCGGCACATCACAGAAGAATAGCAGCAGGGATATTATCTTGGGGACAGGATCTTGACTCAGAAACCTACCCTTCACAATGTAACTTAGGTTATCAAGTACCTAGAAAAAAGGAAGCTGACTATATTGGTAAGCAAGCACTAGAAGCTATGAGAGATAAAATAGAAGCTGGTAAAAAACCATATAGCAACCAACTTGTTGGTTTTAGACTTGGCGGTAAGCCCATTGAGGAATATGCCCCTGATTTCTGGTTAATATCTGAAGATGGATCTACACCTATTGGATATCTAACATCTCCTTGGTACTCACCTGAATTAGGAACTAATATCGCTATGGGCTATGTACCATATGAAAAAAAAGATATTGGTAATAAATTTAAATTTCATCTTCCAGAAGAGTATTGTGATACTCCAGGAACACCAGTAGATGGTGAAATCGTTGAAATGCCATTTAGACCTTCAGTCAATGCTAATGCTAGAGAGCTAGCAAAAGATAAAGGTCGTGATACAGCTTTTTAAATTATTTTCTTTCCTAGTGGCTTTCTAGCCACTAGGAATACTTTCTTATTGTTTACTTAGACTATATTCCTTAAATTATTGCTCTTAATGAAAAAAGAAATTGATATCCTTCAAAATGAGTTAGAATTTGATAGACCTATTAAATTTAACTCTGAATTATTTTATTTAAATCCTTCTTCAGCGAACCTTATAAAACTAACTCTCAAAGAAAAACCAAAAATGTTGGTCCCTGGATATTTTTTGAATTTTCATAATGTCTCTAATGTAGATATCAATTTATATTATCATTTAGAAATTAAAAAAATTCCTCAAAATACGAATTTACTTTTTAATCAAAATTTCAAAATTAATAACTATTTTAATGTAGATTCTTTAATAATTGCATCTAAGGATGAAGTTAAAATATTTAAAATATTTAAGAGCTTTAACCTCATACCTTTTCCTCTATTTATTGAAAAAAAATATAATAAAGCTTTATTCAATAGAGCAGAGTTATTTAGTATGCCCTCTATTTATAATAAGTTAAATAAAACAAATGTTATTTACCGTAATGAAATAGAATTACCTATTAACAAAGGTCAAAATACAAAATTATATTTATTTCAAGATAAGATTAATAATCACACCCATTATGTAATTCAATTTCAAAGAAAAACTAAAAATTATACTCCAAATATAAGAATTCACTCTTCTTGTTTAACGGGCGATCTCATGGGAAGTATGAAATGTGATTGCGGTCAACAGTTAGATGAATCTATGAAATTTATAGATAAATCAAAAGAAGGCGGCTACTTATTTTATCTTAATCAAGAGGGCAGAGGCTTGGGGATACATAACAAAATCTTATCTTATAAATTACAGGGTTATGGAATAGATACTTATAAGGCAGATAATATTTTAGGTTATAGTGGAGATGAAAGAAACTATTTTTCAGCCCTACAGATTCTAAAATATTTAAAAATTAAATCTTTAAATCTAATTACAAATAACCCTAGCAAAATTAACGCCCTCAAGAAAAGCAATATCATTGTGAAAAAGATGATTACAATTAAGCCAGGTGTGAATAGATTTAATAAAAAATATATGGAAACTAAAAAAATATTAGGAAATCATAAAATTAAATTAAGAAAATAGTTAAAGACACCTTATAATATAACAGAAGGTTAAAGAGAAAGAATTCATGGAATTATCATCAAATTATGTAATATTTTTTATCATTGGTTTTTTAGTTGGTGTAGGAATTATGTCAATATTTGCATGGTATATTAGTGTTAAAAAATTAGATCAAGTTCAAAACCCAAGAGATGAGCTAATAGCTCTAAGATCAGAAATGAGCTCTATTAATACTACAATCGATAATTTTAAAAACTTTCAAGAACAAAGATCGGGATCTTTTGCAGAGCAAGTTAGAACTTTTATAGAAGCCGGCAATAGAATTAACCAAACAGCAGATAGATTTCAAAATACATTAATTAAAGGTGGATCTCAACAACAAGGACTTTGGGGTGAAATTGTTTTAAATAAAATACTAGAATCCATAGGATTTAGGGAGGGTCATGAATATGAGACTCAAAAAGCATTTATTGATAATGATGGGCGTACGCAAAAACCAGATGTTATCATTCATATGCCCGGTGGAAGAGATGTCATTATCGATTCAAAGGTTTCTTTGAGTGCCTGGGATGAATATGTGAATTCAAAAAATGAAACTGAAAAGCAATTAGCACTTAAACGACATATCGATTCAGTTAAAAGGCATATAAAAAGTCTAGACACAGATTCATATTCAAGAATTTATAATATTTCTTCTCCTGATGCCGTCTTAATGTTTTTACCGGTCGAACATGCATTTCTTGCAGTATCTTCAGATGGTAAAAGTATTATTGAAGAAGCAATTGAAAAAAAAATATCTATTGTAGGACCGTCTACTTTGTATTATTGCCTAAAAATTGTTGAACACATGTGGTCTGTAGACCAACAGTCAAAAAGTGCAAAAGATATAGCAAATCAGGCGAGTTCAATTTACGATAAAGCAGTACTAGTTCATGAATCGTTTACAGACGTTCTAGGGTCGCTAAGTAAATTAACTGAAAGTATTGATGAAACAAGAAATAGACTTAAGGATGGTTCTGGAAGCTTACTAAGTAGAGTTGAAAAACTTAAAACTATGGGAAGACTTGCAACAAAAAAAAAACTACCTGAAGATATTAGCGAGAATTAAATCTTAACTTTAACATAATTTTTTCAGCCTCAATTGTCTGAATGGAGTGTGACTTATTCGAAAATCTATCTTCATTCATTCCGGCAAGATGCATACATGCAATTGGATTATGAGGAAGGTAAGGCTCCACAAAGCGTTTCGACTTAAGAGAATATTTTGGTAAATGATAATCACACATCCAGTTACAATAGGCAGGTAAAAGTTCCGCGCCAATCTTATCTCTAAAAACAGACAAACATAAGGCCACTTGGTCTGATCCAAAAATTCTTCCTTTTTGTGAAGCTTGCTGAAGATTTTTTCTAATTATTTTCATGCCTTCAAATTTATAATTGTAAGAAAAACAACCAGCATTTAGTGTAGCATAAGCAGCAAATTCTCTACCAACTCTACGAGAGATACTCTTAGAAATATTTTTATAATTAATTGAATTAATTTTAATAGGGAATATGCCAAACCATTTAATATGCATCAGTTTATGATAAGCACGATCAACTTGAGGTGTAATTGCAAAACCAGATTTTTCTGAACCCTTGAGATATAATTCAAAACCCTGAAAATCATTAATCCAAATATCTGAGTCCATCCAAATATAATTTTCATAACCGGGAAAATAATCATCTAAAAAAAATCTAGCTACTTGTGTTTTTAAATGGTCTCTTCCTAGGATTTTATAACTAGGTACTTTAACATTCCATATAGGGTCTTTAAAATTAATATTTAAGTCTTTAAGTATTTTTTGATTTTTATCAGATAATCCTACAGAGAGGACTGCAATATCATACAAAACATCTTTGTTACTGGTCTTAATTGAATTGATTAATTCAATTAATAAATCAAAATATTTATCATCAGCAGAAGAAACAATTAAGTTTTTTTTCATAAGAAGCAAATTATACTAATGATCAATGAATCAAAACATATTTGTAGTTTATCCATCTGCTAAGTTAGGTGACTTTATTTGGCATGTGCCCTTTATTAAGCATATTAGTGATATTTCTAATAAAAAAGTGATTTTGATTACAAGAAAAAGCACAAGTGCACATGACATTTTATCTAATGAAGATTATATAAGAGACATCCATTACATTCCTTTTAAAAAAGGCTTATTCAACTATATAAGAGAAATTTTATTAATGCGAAAATTATTTAGAAAATTTAAAGCTAAAGAAGTATGGATATTAGATAAAATTAGTAGGCCTGCCATCGCTGCAAAGTTATCCAATATAAAAACAATTAATGGTTTTGGCGTTACAAATCAAAAACTATGGATAACAAATAAAAAATCTCTTAATAGAAAAGATCTAAAAATACATTATATAGAAAGATCAAAAAAGTTTTTCAGTCTACTTAATAAGCCAATTGATTACAAATTTACAAATATTCACATTAATGAAGATTTAATAAATATAATAAAAAAAGAATTAACTCCCAATAATGAAAAAATAATTACTTATGGTATTGACTCAAGCGAAATGTGGAGATCTTGGCCAAAAGAATATTTCTCTGATCTAGTATTAAAAATTAATAAAGAGGATAACTGTAAACATATATTAATAGCCAGTCCTCAAAATAGTAAAATTGCAGTTGATATTATGAATAGAACGAAATTAAAAAATATTTTTAATTACTCTCATCTTAAAATTATAGATATTATGCCATTATTAAAAATATCTAATATTTATATTGGAAATGATAGTGGAATACTTAATTTGTCGGCAGCCATTGGTGTGAAATCAATAGGAATATTTGGCGCAACTAAGTCTTTCAATTATTCAAATAACATAATTCCTGTTATCTCTGAAGAAGGAGAAATATCAAGTACAAGCGATAGATTATTGGACAATAAGGGTAAAACTATAGAAGATCCTAGATTAGCAACTAGAGTAAATGTTGAAGATGTTTATAAAAAATTTAAAGAAAATTTTACTTTTTAAAAGTTTTGGAAATAGTACTCACCAATAATTTTTTTTACAAATTTATATCCTTTTTTCTCTAAATAATTTGATAATTCATCTAAATTTTGTTCCCATATTTCAATCTGTAAAAAACAACTATTATTACTAAGCAATTCGCTCATTCCCTTAAAAGCTTCTAATTCATGTCCTTCGATGTCACATTTAATAGCTATTTTTTGTTTATCAAATTTATAGATATCATCAAATTTTTTAACCGTGAGCTTTGTCTTTCCCTCTTCATGAATATTAAAACCAGCTGCATGCTTAAGACTCCCCTCTTTCCTTAATAATCCAAATAATTTTTTCGATTGAGCGGACAGGCCATAATTATAAATATCAATTTTCTTTTCTAAATTATTTTTAATAATATTTTTTTTTAATTTATTAAATGTTTCTAATAAAGGCTCAAAAGATATTACTTGATTAATATTTGGAATATTTTTAGCGACCCTTAGGGAGTAAAGGCCAATATTGGCTCCTACATCAATAAAAATATTTAACTGATGTGTTTTAATTTTTTGAATTAAATATATTAATCTTTCTTCTTCATATTTTTTTTCAAAATATATTTTTCTTTCTAGGCTTTCTCTAATGTCTAGATCTATTTTTAAATTATCAATCTCAAAATTTTTAATGATAGGATTAAATAATATTTTATATCTTCTTATGAGGCTAGGTATAAGTCTTTTTAATATTGGTATTTTATATATGTTCATTTTGTGGCGGAGAGAGTGGGATTCGAACCCACGGTAAGGTTGCCCCTACACTAACTTTCCAAGCTAGCGCGATCGACCACTCTGCCATCTCTCCCGGTATTCAATGTTAATACTTTTAGCATATTGAGCAGAAATTCAGTAGCTATTTGTCATAAATTTAATAAAAATGTCTTCTTTTCTTTTATAGTTTTTTTGATCTAGCTTGTGAGGCAGTGTATTAATATCTGATATTGATTTTGGTTCTTTTGCAAATGACATTTCAATATCTATTGGATCTAAATTTTCATCAACCCCACTATAGTTATTAGGATGTATATGGACAATTTCTAAATTAATTTTTTTTATAAAATTAACTATAGATAAATTATTTTTTTGAATATTATGAAATTCGATCACTAATCCCTCTAATTTTTCTTGATATTTTAATATGTCGTCTAATATTTCATATTCCCCACCCTCTATATCAATTTTGAGAAAAATCTTTTTATCTTCTTTTATTTCTTTAATTATTTCCAAGTAAGATAATTGATTATTATGATTTCCTATATTGATAGCATGATGTTTAATATCTTTTTTAAAAAAAAATTTATAATCTATATATAGATAGATATCTTTAAAAAAAGAAAAAAAAGATAATTTGAGGAATTTTAAAAAAGATTTTTTAATTCTACTATTCCAAAATGAATTATTAAGACTCGCATCAAAAGTACTAATTGGTATTTTATTTAATCTATAAAAATTTTTTTCAAAAGACCAATCTGCCGATATTCCCATACTGATTAATACAGATGTATTCAGTACCGATTTATGCTCAACCAAATATCCGCCGTCATTATTTTTACCTATTCTTATTAATTGATATGCTTTCTTAGGTCTATAGATACTGTCCATAAATTTTGATTATTCTTCACCTATCTTTAAAGCTTCGAAAAAAGCATCTTGCGGAATATCCACACTACCAAATTGCTTCATTCTTTTCTTACCTTTTTTTTGCTTTTCTAATAATTTTTTCTTTCTTGTGACGTCACCACCATATAATTTTGCAGTAACATCTTTTCTAAATGCTTTTATACTTTCTCGAGCTATAATTTTTCCATAAATGGCAGCTTGAACTGCTATTTGAAAGTTTTGTCTTGGTATTAAATCCTTTAATTTAATACATATCCTTCTTCCTATATATTCAGCTCTAGTTCGATGAACAATATTTGAGAAGGCATCCACTAACTCTCCATTCACTAAAATACTTAACCTTACAAGATCTCCAGACTTGTATCCTTCTACATAGTAATCAAAACTAGCGTACCCTTTAGAATATGATTTAAGCTTATCGTAAAAATCTATAACTATTTCGTTGAGAGGTAGTTCCATATCTAAAATTACTTTATTATTTTGGATATTTAAGTTTGTTTGTTTTCCTCTTTTATCAATACACAAGTTGATTACAGCCCCCAAATACTCCTGAGGAACAATAATTGTTGATTTTATCCAAGGTTCTAATATTTCTTTAATTTGTGAAGGGTCTGGTAATTCAGTGGGGTTGCTGATTACTATTTCTTCATCACGATTATTAATAATTTTATAAACAACACCAGGTGCTGTTGTAATTAAATCTAAATTAAATTCTCTTCTTAATCGTTCTGTAGAAACTTCTAAATGCAGTAATCCTAGAAAACCACATCTGTATCCGTATCCAAGAGCAGCACTAGACTCTTTCTCATAAGCAAAACTTGAATCATTAAGAGCTAATTTTCCTAAACTTTCTTTTAAATGCTCATAATCAGAGGTATCTACAGGATATATTCCACAAAAAACTACTGGTAAAGAAGGTTTGAATCCTGGTAATGCCTTAACTGTCTTGTTATTGACATCAATAATAGTGTCGCCAACTTTACAGTCAGAAACAGCTTTAATGCTGGCATTAAAAAATCCAATTTCTCCAGGAGTTAATTCATTACAATAATTAATTTCAGGAGTAAAATAACCTAATCTTTCTATCAAATAGACTTGGTCATTAAACATGAATTTAACTTTCATTCCTTTTTTAAGTTTGCCGCCTTTAATTCTTACTAAAACTGTCACTCCTAAATAATTATCATACCAACTATCTACTAGGAGAGCTTTTAGTTCGTCCCCCTCAGATACTGGAGGTGGTAGTTTTAAAATAATTTGATCTACTAGTGCGGGAATACCTTCTCCCGTTTTAGCTGAAACAGGAAGTGCTTCTGAAGCATCAATGCCAATTGTTTGTTCTATATCTTCTTTAACTCTTTCCGGATCAGAGGAAGGTAGGTCAATTTTATTTAAAACAGGAAGTATATCGTGATTAACTTCAATTGCCTGATAGGCATTTGCAAGTGTTTGAGCTTCAACACCTTGAGTACTATCAACAACTAAAATTGAGCCTTCGCACGCAGATAACGATCTAGAGACTTCATAAGAAAAATCAACATGACCTGGGGTATCCATTAAATTCAGCTGATACTCTTGTTTGTTTGCATCGATATATTTAAGTCTAACAGTTTGGGCTTTAATCGTTATGCCTCTTTCTCTTTCAATATCCATGGAATCGAGCACTTGGTCTTTTTTAGTTCGTTCATCCATACCGCCACAGTATTCGATAATTCTATCGGCAAGCGTAGATTTACCATGATCAATATGTGCTACAATGGAAAAATTCCTAATTCTAGAAATTTCCATTAATTTCTTAACTGCGCATCAAACTTATTTGTAATTGTGTCAATTACTCGAGAGAAAACATCATCTAATTCTTTATCTTCTAAGGTTTTCTCTTTGGACTGAATTTTAATTCTAAAAGTAATACTCTTATTATCTATTCCTATCTCTTCGGAATAAAACTGATCAAAAAAATCTACTTCATGTATGAGTTTTTTATCTATTCCTAAAATAGCTTTATAGACTTCAAATAAATTTTGATCTTTCTTAAAGATAAAAGAAAAATCTTTTTCACTGAATGGGTAACTAGACTCGAAAGAACTTACTTTTTTAATATTATAGATTGAATCAAGGGGAAGATTATCTAAATATATTTCAGCAGCATACACCTCAGGGGCTTTAATGAATTCTTGAACTATAAATGGGTGTATTGCACCGTAATGAGCTATAAGTTTTTTTCCTTGCCATAATTCAGCAGACTGACCAGGATGAAACATTGAATTTTCAGATCTTTTAATAACGAATTGTTGTATGTCAAAATTTAATTCTTTTAACAGCATTGTTATTTGAATAGATAACTTATTAAAATCAAATATTTCGTTTTGAAATACAGTATTAATTCCCTTAATAGAAAAAGCCATCATTGAGAGTATATTATCTTGACTATTAATATCTTGGTATATGGGTCCAATTTCAAAAACACTCTGTTGCTCAAATCCTTTTTTTCGATTCTCTTCTAAAATATTTAAATGATTACCAAACATTGAATTACGCATATAACTAAATTCTTCACTAATAGCATTTGATAATTTTAAAGACGCATCTCCTTTTAAAGCTTTATGAGAAAAAGCGGAATGAAAAGAAAACGTAATAATTTCTTGATATTTTTCACTTGCAAGTATTTTTTTCACTCTTTCATATATTTTATATCTTTTATTAGAAGGTGAATTTTCAATTTTAATTTTCTCTTCATTAGTACTAATTACTTTTTCTTCTTTAATATGCTCAAATCCATGCAGGCGTATAATTTCTTCAATAATATCAATTGGGGACTCTATATCATTTCTCCAAGTAGGAACTTCGATTGTGCAATTTGTTTTATTTTGCTCTAAAATTTTAAAACCTAAATTTTCTAAATATTTAATTTGTTTGGAACTATCAAGATTAAATCCAATAACTTTAGTAAATTTTTCAAATTCATAATCAATAAAAACAGGGTTAGAGTTTAAATTTCCTGCCTCAACAATAGTGCTCGCTTCACCACCACAGTATTCAATAATAAGTGATGAGGCGTAATCCATTCCCTTTTGAATAAAAGCCTTATCAATACCTCTTTCGAAACGTTGTCTTGCATCAGAGAATATTCCTAATGATCTTGCTGATTTTGCTATGCCAGAAGGTTTAAATGATGCAACTTCAAGAAAAACATTTTGTGTAGTTTCATTACATCCACTCGCTAATCCTCCTATCACTCCAGCAATTCCATGGATATTTTTAGAATCGGAAATAACAGTATTTATTTTTGAAAGTTTGTAGTTTTTATTATCAAGCGTATCGACTTTATCTCCATCTTTGCTTAAATGCATTGTTAGATCACCTTCAATCTTATCCGCATCAAATACATGCAGGGGTCTTCCTTGGTCAATAGTAATAAAATTTGTAATATCGGCTAAAGCGTTAATAGGTCTTAGTCCAATACTAATAAGTTTTTTCACAAGCCATTCGGGACTTTTACGATTAGAAACATTACGGAAATATCTTCCTAAAACGTATTCACAACTATTGCCATCATCTTTAACAAGCCAACTGATTGGGCTTTTAAAATTAGAAGATTCTATTTTCTCTATCTTTAATTCTTTTAACGTTCCACAACCTTTGGCAGCTAAATCACGAGCTATACCTCTAACGCTTAAACAATCCCCTCTATTTGGTGTAATCGCTATTTCAAATACAGGATCATTTAAACCTAGTGCTGTAACTGCATCTGTTCCATCAGCTATATTTTGAGATAATTCTATTATGCCCTCATGATCATCACTTAACCCTAATTCTCTTTCTGAAAGCATCATTCCTTCAGATATTTCTCCTCTGATTTTGCCCTTCTTAAGAGTTAAATCTATACCTGGAATATAGAGGCCTTCTTTAGCAAAAATTCCTTTTAAATCTTTTTTAACATTATGAGCACCACAGACAACTTGATATGTTTTAAAGCCGTCATTGACCGTACAAAGATTAAGGCGGTCTGCATTAGGGTGTTTCTTAAATTCAACAATGGAAGCTACTACAAAATCTCCATGTGTTTTAGAGTAATCTGTTAAATTTTCTAATTCTAATCCTATGTTAGTAAGCATTTCACCAATACTACTTGCATCTAATTTAGTATCCAAGTGATCAGAAAGCCAACTGTATGTAAATTTCATTAGATCAGATCCTTCCTAAACTAAATCCATTTTCTTTTAACCAATTATTATTTCCATTAAAAAAAGATCTGATGTCAGTTAAGCCGTGTTTAAGCATTGTAATACGATCTAAACCTAAACCGAATGCATAGCCTTGGAATTTAGAACTATCAATTTTACAATTTTCAATAACTTTTGGATTAACCATTCCACAGCCAAGAATTTCAAGCCATTTATCTCCCTCACCTAGTTTAATTTGATTATCAACTATTGAGTAAGCTATATCCATTTCTGCTGAAGGTTCAGTAAAAGGAAAATAACTTGGACGAAACCTTACTTTTAGATTATTAATTTGGAAAAAATCTTTACAAAAATTTATTAAATTTCCCTTTAAATGGCCCATATTCGCATCATTATTTATTAATAACCCTTCCACTTGATGAAACATTGGCGAGTGCGTTGAATCTGAGTCACATCTATAAGTTCTGCCTGGAGCAATAATTTTTATTGGAGGTTCACTACTCATCATCGTTCTAATTTGAACGGGACTTGTATGAGTTCTTAAAACAAAAGGTTTGTTATTTTCATCTTTCTGATCTAAATAAAATGTGTCCTGCATTTCTCTAGCTGGATGATCCTCAGGTATGTTTAAAGCTGTAAAATTATTAAAATCTGTTTCTATATCAGGACCTTCAGCAACAGAAAAACCCATATTTCCAAAAATTTCTATTACTTCTTTATAGGTTTTAGATATTGGATGAATTTTTCCTAAATGACTTATAGGCGGGGGAAAAGTAATATCAATCGATTCTTTAGTAAGCTTCTCATTGATACTTCTTTTATTAATTTCTAAAGAACGATAATTAATTTTACTTAATAATTCCTCTTTAGCTAAATTAACGGATGCTCCAAAATGCTTTTTTTCTTCATCAGTAAGGTCTTTTAAAGATTTTAATAATTCAGTGACGAGACCTTTTTTTCCCAGATATTTAACTCTTATCTGCTGAACAGAATCTTCATTGTCCGCAGATGCCAACTCTACCAATGCTTCTTTAAGGACTTTTGAAACGTCCATGGAGATTTTTTAAACCGTTAAACTTGATTTTGCTTTTTCAACTATAACTTTAAAAGCAACTGGTTCATGAAAAGCTATTTCAGATAATATTTTTCTATTAATTTCAATATTCGCTTTTTTTAAACCATTAATAAAAGTTGAATAAGTCAAACCATGCTCACGAACTCCGGCATTAATTCTTTGGATCCAAAGTCCCCTAAAGTCTCGTTTCTTAACTCTTCTATCTCTATAGGCATACTGTAAAGCCTTGTCCATGCTTTGAGTAGCAACTCTAAATACATTTTTTCTTCTTCCCCGATGACCTTTAGTAAATTCAAAAACTTTTTTATGTCTTGCTCTTGCTGTGACACCTCTTTTAACTCTTGGCATAATTTAACTCCTGTTTATTTTCCATAAGGCATCATTGCTTTTACAATTCCTGATGCTGCTTCTGATAAAACTCTTGTACCTTTAGAGCTTCTTATGAAAGAATTTGTTCTTTTAGACATGCCGTGTCTTTTTCCAACATGTGCAACTAGTACTTTTCCACTAGCTGTAATCTTAAAGCGTTTTTTTACGCTACTTTTAGTTTTTAATTTGGGCATTTTAACTCCTTAATAGTTAGGTTATTTAAAATCTCGAGGCATACCCTTTTAGCCCCTTCGATTAAAAAGTAAGGTTTTGTATCATATTTACTTTGGAGCAACAACTAAAAAGGCCTGACGACCTTCTATTTTTGGTTCCATTTCAACTCTAATAATTTCAATTAAATCCTTTTTTAGACGTAAAAGCATGTCTATACCGAGACGCGAGTGTTCCATCTCTCTCCCCTTGAATCTAAGGCTAAATTTAACCCTATTTCCTTCACCAATAAATTTTTTAGCATTTCTTAGCTTAACGTCATAATCATGATCGCCCGTTCCAGGTCTGATCTTAACTTCTTTTGTTTCCATGACTTTTTGCTTTTTTTTAGCTTCATTCTTCTTTTTCTGTTCTTGGTATTTAAACCTACCATAATCGATGACTTTACATACAGGAGGGTCATTATTAGGAGCAATTTCAACTAAATCAACACCTCTGCCTTGTGCAAGTTCAATTGCATCTTTGGTTGTCATAACGCCTAATTGTTCGCCATCTTCCAAAATAACCCTTACATTTTCAGTAGATATAAATCTATTTATCTTATGAAGGTCTCTTTTTCGTTGGAAATTTCTATTAAAGGGCTTATTCAAATTAAAGATTTTTATAACAATTACTTAGAAAGAAATGGACTAACAAAAAAATTTAGCCCTATAGAATTTTGAATAATTCATCTGTTGGATTATTAACAGTTATTAAGAGTTTGTAAATAGGATTTTTATGTCTTAAATCATATAAAAAGAAATAATTTAAATTATGACCAAAAAAATATGCATAATTAGAGATGATCGCTTAGGGGATTTGATACTAACCCTTCCCGTTATAGAAGGTTTAAAAGAAAAATATGGTCTAAATATCACTTTAGTGGCATCCTCCACAAATCAAACATTTGCAAATCGAACTAAATTATTTCAAAAAGTGTATATTTTTGAAAAAGGAATTATCAACCAATTCAAATTAATTCTCAATTTAAGAAAAGAAAAATTTGATTGGGTTGTGAATTGCAGTCCTTTTAAAAAAAGATTTTATAAAATATTTATTCCTGCAAATAATAAAATTTCATCTTTATTTTTATCTAGATATAAAAAAACACATATTATAAAAAAGCTAACTATTCAGTGGTTTTTAAAAAAATTCTTTAATCATATTGAGGTTATAGAAAGATATGAAGATAGGATGAACGATAACATTATCCATCAAACAGAAATAGTTTTAAAATTATTTAATAAAATAGGATTTAACCTTGAAACGCTTAAGGGCTACGAATATAACAAAATTTATTTTCAAGAAAATAAATTAGTTGTTATTCATTTATCTAATAATTGGTTAAAAGAAGAAAGAGTTAATGATTTAGATGAACTAATAAAATTTATTAATTATGATACTGATTATTCAATTATATTAACTAGTGAAAAAAATATGCACTCAGGATTTAATAGTACTGTAAATGGAATTGATTCATTTAAAGTCGATGAAGAAATTTCAAATAACGATAAACAAAAGATTAGCTTTTGTCATGAACCAACATTAGACGATTGGATAAAAGTACTCAATATGGCTTCTTATGTAATAACACCAGAATGTGGCTGTTCTCACGTTGCAACAATGCTCAATAAAAAAACTATTATTATTTATGACAATAATAACTTTCCAGAACTAATTAATCAAGAATATGAGCCATATAAAAAAGAATATTTAAAATTAATTTTTAAGAAAGACAATATAGTTAAAAAAATTATGGAAATTTTAAGATAAATCTGATGATTGTATTTTATCAATTACATCAGATGATTTTATTTCCAATAAGTTTTCTGACAAGATAGGTATAATTTTTTTACCAAATGGCTGACAAGATTTAGATATAGAGTTATCAATTGCAATCCAAAATAAAGGTCTATTAGAAAGGGCTGCTATATGAGTAGGTCCCGTGTCATTTGCAACTATAAAGGATGAGTTAGTACATAACTCTAAAAAGTTCTCTATTTTAGATTCATTAATTTTATTAATAGCTTCTGGACATTTTTTTTGAATTAATTCAATAGTTTTAATATCTTGCTTAGATCCAGTTAAGTAAATATCAAATCCTTGTTTAATGAAATAATTTGATAACTCGGCATAACCTTTTTCTGACCATTTTTTATAACTTCCTTTATGAGAAGCGCCGGGTATTAATATAACATATTTTTTTTTTAAAATTTGATGAGGATTTTTGATCATCCAGTTTAAATCAGGGTTTTCAAAATTTTTAAATCCAATTAAGGATAATTGTTTATTCAATCCCGTAATAACATGTTCTTCTCCTTGGGGTGGGATAAAGTATCTATAATGAGAATGTTTTCTGGAACTTGAAATTTTTACTTTAGAAAATTTATTAATAAAAAAATGATAAAATTGAGTTCTAGAAGAGTTCTGCAAATCAATAACTAAATTGATTTTATGTTTGAAAATTAATTTAAATATCATGAACAGTGAAATAAAAATTGATTTTCTATTATCAACTTCCAAAATATTAAAATAAGGAATTGAATGAAAAAATTTAATATTTTTATTTTCGGTTAATAATATTATCTTTTCATTGGGATATTGATTTCTAATGGATTTCATTGCACCTGAAGCCATCACAAAATCTCCTAATGCCCCATGTTTAATTACTAATATGTTCATTTAATATTCCATTATATATTTCTAGTAATGCAAAGCACATTTGATTACTAGAATAATTTTTAATTACAAAGTCTCTTCCTTTTTCAGAAATAGTATCTTGATTTTTTAAAGCATAGTAAAAAGACTTTTTAAAAGAATCGAAATTATCTATTTCATATAAAAGATTATTATCAAATTTTTCTAATTGCTCTTTAGTGCCTCCCATATTGGGAGCAATAACTGGTGTCCTCATGGACAATGATTCGCAAATCGTTCTTCCAAACCCTTCCGGATTTACTGAAGAATTAATAACTAAATTTGCCTTCATGTATAATTCTTTAATATTTTTAGTAGGTTTTATAAAATGAACATGGTTACTAATTTTTAAATTTTGAACGATTTTATCAACTTCTTTTTCATATTTATTATTATGATTGCTAATAATAGTTACCTCAAAATTCATATCCGATTTTTTGATTAATTTTGCAAAATACTTAAGAAACAGTATATGCCCCTTCCATGAAGAAATTCTAGAAGGGTGAAATATTTTTATATTTTGCTTATTTTGAATTTTTTGCTTTTTATCAGAATCAAAATATTCTGTATTTATACCTCTTGGAATTATATGAATTGATTGATTTTTAATGTTATAGTTTGTATGAAAATAATTCGATACAAAATATGAATTCGATATTACGCTATCTCCTTTTAATAAAAAACTATTGTAATATTTTTTAAGAAAATTCTGATCATTATAGGTATTATGCAAACTTGTTACTGTTTTAATTCCTTGTTTTTTTATCCAATTAATTAAAAAAAAAGCTGGCGCTCTTGAAGAGATATGAATTAGGTTAATTTTTTTTTCCTGAATTATCTTCAGAATTAATTCCTTAATCTTAGCTTGATCAAAAATATTTTTAAATTTCAATTTTTTTAGAAAATAAATATTAGAAGTATTTGTATCTAGGTTATTAGAAGAATTTTCTGCTAATACATAGTTATTTATTTTTAAACTAGTTAAATAGGATGACATATCTCTTACTCCAGTTTCAATACCCCCTACACCCATAGAAGGAATAATTTGTAAACATACTAATTTTTTAATAGATTTTAAATGTGCCACGGATTCAATTTTTTAATTATAATGATAATAAAATAGCTTATAGATTCAGCAAAAGAAGTAAAAAAACTCTGGTTTTCATTCATGGTCTTCAATCTAGCATGAATGGTACAAAAGCTACTTTTTTTAGTAAAGTAGCTAAAAAGAAAAATTATTCTTATTTAGTTATGGATTTAAGAGGTCATGGGTTATCAAGCGGAACATTTAGAGAGCTTAGTATTAAAGACTGGTATCTAGATCTAGTAAAAATTATCAATTTTTTGAAAATTGAACAAATAATTCTTGTTGGAAGCAGTATGGGCGGTTGGCTTGCAATTAATTTTTCTTTATTAAATCAGTCCAAAGTTATTAAACTTATAGGTCTAGCCGCTGCTCCTGATTTTACCGAGTTACTATTATGGAAAAATTTTAGCAATAATATTAAAAGTAAAATATTAATAAAAGGAATCTACAAAAAAAGAATATCTAAAGATTTTGTTTATGAATATTCAGATATTTTAATTAAACAAAGTAGATCAATGTTAACAAGCAAAATAAAAAGAAGATTTGTTGGAGATGTTATATTTTTCCAAGGCTCAAAAGATTTAAGTGTTCCCTTTAATTATAATAATAGATTCTTAAATAGTGACCAATTTAAAAACCTGACGATTAGTATTATAAAAGATGCTGACCATAGCCTTTCAGACATGAGAACATTAAAAATTATAGAAAAAGAAATTTAAGCTATTTTAGCTTTTGAATCTACGGCGAATATAAGTTTTGATTGAACTTCATTAGGAACTACATGAATAAATTTAGCAACTTCACTTTGAAAGTTTTCAATAATATTTAGTGCTCTTACAGAACCTGTCTCCTTATGAAACATTTTAAGATTCTCTAATAAATGTTTTTGCCAGCTACTTTCTAAAACGTGATATAGGCCCACTGATTCCTTATTTATTAAATTAAATAGGTTTTTTTGATTTGAATAAATAAATGCATAACCTCCCGTCATACCAGCTCCAAAATTATCGCCGATATTTCCAAGAATAATCGCACTTCCTCCTGTCATATATTCACAAGCATTATACCCGCAGCCTTCAACAATAGCGTCTGCACCAGAATTTCTTACACAAAATCTATCTCCGGCTTGACCCGACGCGTAAAGTTTTCCTGAAGTCGCTCCATATAGGGTAACATTACCAATAATTACATTCTCATGACTTGGTTTGTTAAATGAATTTCTTGGTTGTACAATAATTGTTCCACCTGATAATCCCTTACCGACGTAATCATTGGAGTCTCCAAATACATTAATTTTAAGTCCCTGAACAGCAAACGCACCAAGCGAATTCCCAGCTGAACCTCGTAATTTTATAGAAACATGCCCTTCTGACAACTTATGCATGCCATATTTTCTTGTAATAAAAGATGATATTTTAGCTCCGACAGTTCTATTTGTGTTTCTTATATTGTAGGTGAGTTCAATTTTTTGGCCTTTTTCAAAAAATTCTTTTCCATCTTTCTCAAACTGATCATCTAAAGTTGGAGGCACTTCATTTCTTTTCTTTTCTATATGAAAATTTAAAGGGGAATCATTTTCAATTTTAGTAATAATAGGATTTAAATCTAAATTATCTAAATCACTAGATCCGTGATGAGCTTGATATAGTAGTTCTGTTTTACCAATAATATCTTTAAGGGATTTATATCCGAGATCTGCAAGAATTTCCCTCACCTCTTCGGCGATAAAGGAGAATAAGTTAATAACTTTTTCAGGCGTGCCTCCAAATTTTTTTCTTAATTCATCGTCCTGGGTACATACTCCAACTGGACATGTATTTGAATGACATTGTCTCACCATTATACACCCCATAGCAACAAGTGAAGCCGTACCTATACCATATTCTTCAGCTCCTAATATAGCTGCAATTACAATATCTCTTCCCGTTTTAATTCCACCATCAGTCCTAAGGGTAACTTTATCTCTCAGATTATTAAGTGTAAGGATTTGATGAACTTCACTTAAACCTAGTTCCCAAGGTAGACCTGCATACTTAATACTGGATTGCGGACTAGCTCCCGTACCTCCAGAATGTCCTGAGATTAAAATTGTATCTGCTTTTGCTTTAGCTACTCCTGCAGCTACAGTTCCTATACCTGATTGCGCAACAAGTTTTACACAAACTTTCGCAATAGGATTAATTTGCTTTAAATCATAGATTAACTGGGCTAGATCTTCTATTGAGTAGATATCGTGGTGGGGTGGAGGACTAATCAAGGTAACTCCCGATGTACTGTTTCTTAACTTAGCAATCAATTCGCTAACTTTGAATCCTGGCAATTGTCCGCCTTCTCCCGGTTTAGCGCCTTGAGCAATTTTAATTTCAATCTCAGAACAATTATTTAAATATTCTGCAGTTACTCCAAATCGACCACTAGCTACTTGTTTAATTGCTGAATTAGCATTATCTCCATTTACATTCTGATTAAATCTTTTTGGATCTTCTCCACCTTCACCTGAATCAGATTTTGATCCAATTCTATTCATTGCAATAGCAAGAGTTTCATGCGCTTCTGGACTTAAGGCGCCAAGTGAAATACCTGGCGAAACAAAACTCTTTCTTATCTCTGAAATACTTTCAACATTATCAACTATTATAGGATTTTTTGAGCTATCCATTTTAAGCAGATCTCTTATATGAATAGGCTTAACATTATAAATTCTTTCTACATATTTTTTGTAAAGATTATAAGAATCTCGTGTTACAGCTTCCTGAAGCATGTGGATAGATTGACCTTCATAGGCATGCAATTCTCCTTTAGCTCTAAATCTATATTCTCCACCTATGTCTAAAATAGTTTTAGAAGAAGAGAAAGAAGCTTTATGTTGTTTTCTCATACGACTTTCAAGTCCTTCAAGACCTATACCTGATATTCTTGAAGACATACCAGGGAAAAAACTTTCTACCATACTTCTACTTAATCCTATTATTTCAAAATTCCTTCCACCTCGATATGAGCTAATTATCGATATGCCCATTTTACTAATTATTTTTCTTAGTCCTTTTTCAATAGCTTTTTTAAAATTTAGTATCAGGGTATCAAAAGTTATTTTTCCATAAATTCCTTTGTTCAATCTCTCAAAGATTAAACTTTCTATTAAAGATGCATTTACGGTAGTGGCCCCTACTCCGATCAAAACTGCAAAATAATGAACATCCAAACACTCTTTAGAAGAAACGTTTAATGATGTAAATGTTCTTAATTTATTTTTAATTAAGTAATTATGGACCGCACTTGTAACAAGTATCATCGGGAGTGATAATCTGTTTTTATCAATATTCTGATCTGTCAATATAATATGCTGAGAGCCTGATCTAACGGCGGTCTCAGCTTCTGAACAAATTCTTTGAATTTCTTGAAGAAAATTTTTGTCTAAATTTTTATCAAAAGTACAATCAATTTGAGTTGTATTTTTTTCCAAGTGTGATTTTAAGGAATTAAGTTCGTGGTTTAATAAAACAGGACTCTCTAAAAGAACAAGGTTTAATTGCTCCGCATCAGCATCTGCAATATTTCCCAAATTTCCAAGTCTGGTTTTTAAGCTCATGACAATTTGCTCTCTTAAACTATCTATTGGGGGGTTAGTTACTTGAGCAAAATTTTGTTTAAAGAATGTATGAAGACCTCTGTAATTATCAGTTAATACACTAAGAGGGGTATCATCACCCATAGATCCCAAAGCCTCTTGGCCACTGATTGCCATTGGGTCTAAAATTAGATCTAGAACCTCAATTGTATAATTGAAGTATTTCGAAATTATTTTTGAATTTTCAATATTTTGATTTATTGGCTCTACAATATTTTCTTTATTTAAAATTTCATTGAGTAATATGGTATTTTTACTCCAATCTGAAAAGGGGTGTTGAAGCGCGAGTTGCTTTTTTAATTCATCACTTTGATAGAATTTTTTTTCTCTATAATTAATTGCTATTAACTCTCCTGGCCCAACTCGGCCCTTCTTTAAAATATTTCTATCATCAATTATAACCATCCCTACTTCAGAACCTGAGATAAGCAAATCATCATTAGTAATAATATATCTAAGAGGCCTTAGTCCATTTCTGTCCATTCCAGATACTATCCAATCGCCAAAATTTGCACAAACAGCTGCAGGACCATCCCATGGTTCTATGACTGCATTACAGTATGCATACATTTTTTTTAATTCATCTGGCATGTCATTGTTGTTTGACCAGGCTTCTGGGATAATCATAGACTTAGTCATAGGCAGACTTCTGTTAGTTTGTAATAATATTTCGAAGGCTGCATCTAAAGAAGCTGAGTCCGAGGAATCAGAATCTAAAATTGGTTTAAGATCTTCCACTCTATCGCCAAAAAAATCATCAGTTATTCTTGTTTCATGAGCTTTCATCCAATTAACATTTCCTTTAAGTGTATTAATTTCTCCATTATGAGCTAGTACTCTAAAGGGCTGAGCTAATGACCATGTTGGAAATGTATTGGTAGAGTATCTTTGATGATAAATTGCAAATTTAGATTTAAAGTCAGAATCTAATAGGTCGGGATAAAAAGAAGAAAGCTGTTCAGCTAAAAACATTCCTTTATAGACAATAACTTCTGATGAAAGCGAACAAATATAAAAGTTGTTGATATTCAAGCTCTTAATTTTGTTCTCTATTCTTCTTCTTGTTAAATATAATGTTTTTTCAATATTTGAATTTTTTTCTTTAGGTGAAAAGATTAATTGTTCAATTTCAGGTCTTGTATAATTTGCTTTTTCTCCAATTATAGAAGAATTAACTGGAACCTGTCTCCAACCAAAAAGATTCATTCCAGATTTAATAACTTCGTATTCCATGATCGCTCTACATTTTTCTTGTGCATTAAAATCTTCTTTGGGTAGGAATACCATCGCTACACCTATGACAGTATCTTCATCGGCCTTATGTCCTGTTTTAGAAATTTGTTTCTTAAAAAAAGAATTCGATACTTCCAGCATGATACCAGCACCGTCACCTGTCTTTCCATCGGCATCAACAGCCCCTCGATGGTAAACTGCTTTTAAGGCTTCTATTCCTTTTTCTACTATATCTCTTCTCGAATCACCTTTTATAGAGGCAACGAGACCAACACCACAATTATCGTGCTCTTGGCTATTTGAATAGACACCCACATCTTCTAAAATTTTTTTATTTTTTAAATATGTATCTAATGAAGTATTTTTCTTCATGATGCTTTTTTAATCTTCTTGTTTTCTAAAAACTGCTTAATTGTTTTAGCAACTTCTCTTCCATCATGTATAGCCCAAACTACTAATGACGCTCCACGAACAATATCTCCAGCTGCAAATATTTTAGGGTTACTTGTTTGGAATTTATTAAAATCAACCTTAATAGTACCCCAACCAGTAAGATTTAAATTAGTATTAAATTTTTCGTTAATATTTTCAGGTTGGAAGCCGAGAGCTTCAATTATTAAATCTGATTTCAGTGTTTCTTCAATGCCGGTATCCACAGGCGACCTTCTACCGCTTTCATCAACTTCTCCCAGTTCAGCAACTTTATAAACTAGGCTAGAAGCAATTTCATTTTGTTGAACTATTTTTGACGGAACGGATAACCATTTAAACTTAACCCCCTCTTGCTCTGCATTTGTTACCTCTCGAGCTGATCCAGGCATATTTTCTTTATTTCTCCTGTAAAGACATATTACCTCTGAAGCTTCTTGTCTAACAGCGGTTCTTACACAATCCATTGCGGTATCTCCACCACCAATAACTATAACTTTTTTATTTTTTGCAGATAAATGACTATTTAGTGAAGGCTTATCACCTAGACCAACTTTATTGCTTTCAATAAGGTACTCTAAGGCTGGTATCGAATTACTAACCTTCTCAGTATTAAGATCTAAAGATCTGGCTTTATATACGCCAGTAGAAATTAAAATTGCATCAAATTTTTTTTCTAAGTCTTCAAAGCTGAGGTCTTTACCCACTTCGCAATTTGTATGAAAAATAACACCGCTCTCTTTAAGCCAATCTGATCTTCTGATCACAACTGATTTATCTAATTTAAAATTTGGAATGCCATAAATCATTAATCCGCCGATCCGATCATTTTTTTCAAATACTTCAACTTCATATCCGTATTCTATAAGATAGGTAGCAGCAGCTAAACCTGCAGGGCCTGATCCAATAATGGCTACTTTTTGATTTTGGTTTTTATCTGAAGTTATGGGTTTAATCCATCCATTATTCCAAGCAGTCTCTGTGATATGTTTTTCTAAACTTCCAATAGTAATAGAGCCAAAACCAGCTTTTTCTACTACACAATTACCTTCACACAATCTGTCTTGAGGGCAAACTCTGCCGCACACTTCAGGAAAAGCATTAGTTGCTGATGAAATTTCATAAGCCTCTTCAAGTCTATCTTCAGCAATATATTTTAACCAATCAGGAATATTATTGTTTAAGGGGCAATGAATTTGACAATAAGGAATTCCACATTGAGAACATCTAGATGATTGCTCAATAGATTCTTCAGTGTTGTAATCATTATAAATCTCTTGGAAATCTTTAATCCTTTTTTCAGATTCTGTTTTAATCGGAGATGATTGTTTTTTTTTAAAAAATTCTAACATTGTAATATTTTATTACTAAATACTTATATTATTTTAAATGAATGCCTTTATATTACATTAAACTTTGATTGTAAAAAAAAAATAAGTAATATTTTATGACAGAATATCCATTCTACTTTATTTTACTGTATTCTTTAGTTCAGGGAATAACAGAATTTATTCCTATTAGCTCTAGTGGCCACCTTAATATTATAGAAAGTCTTCTAAATGGATCAGAAAATAGAAATCTTCTTTTTGAAACAACCGCTCATTTTTCATCACTGCTTGCATTAACTGTTTATTTATTGAAACACTCTTCCTTTGGTTTAAAAAATCTTATTTCTGAGAATTTTAAACTGATAGCGATTTCATTTATTCCTGCACTAATTATTGGACTAATCATGAAAATTTTAAATTTTAATTTTCTATCTTTGAAAATGATTGCATACACTTCCATCATTGGCGCAATAATTTTATTTGCAGCAGATAAATTTAAAAATATTCAAATTAAAACTAAATCTCCATCGATGGATTTCTTAATAGCAGGTATATTTCAATGTCTAGCTTTTTTACCTGGTTTTAGTAGATCTGGAAGTTGCATAACTGCCTTCTTAATCTTAGGTCAAAATAAAAAGCAAGCTATTACAAATAGTTTATTAATGAGCTTTCCGATTATCTTATTATCTTTTTTAAGCAATGCTCATGATTTAGAATTAATATCCATAGATAAAAGTTTACTTTTTATTTTTATCATTACTTTTATATCTGCTTATTTAACTTTATATTTTTTTATTAAATATATTAATCGGATAGGCTTTACACCATATGTAATTTATAGAATTATCTTAGGTTTTATTATTTTATATTATTTAGGTTAAACTTTATCGATGAACTTATTTAGATAATTTGAAGCCACTAAATTCATTGAAGATAGCTCTCTGCCTAAAGTTGCTTTAATAAGTGCAGCTCCATTTGGGGATATACTATCATGAGATAAGCTTAAAAATTGATCATAGGTAAATGGAGGGTTTGGTAAATTTCCCATTAACCTGCCTTGAATAGAGGCTAAAAAATCTGGAATATTAATAAAACGTTTCTTTTTTTTAACAATTTCAAATATCAGCTCTAAAATTTCTTTAAATGAATAAATCTTAGGACCTACGGCATCTATCGATTTATTTAAAAAACTATCTCCATCTGAAGCGATCACTTCAGTCATAAAAGAAGTTAAGTCATCTATATAAATTGGCTGAAATTTTGTTTTTCCTTTTTTGTATAAAGGAAGAAAAGGTAAAAATTTTGTCATATATCCAAATTGATTTAAAAAATTATCCTCTTCACCAAAAACAATACTCGGCTTAATAATTGTAAAATTATCATGATTGGACTCAATATACTGTTCGCCCAGAGCTTTAGAATACAAATAAGAAGATTTTGTATTCAAGGTACTGCCAAGACTTGATATGTGCACTAGCCTTTTATGATGTTTAACGGTTAAGTCAGTAAGAACTTTAGGCAAATGATAATGAGTATTTTCAAAAGAATTATTTGGCTTTTCAAAGAGTATTCCTAAAAGATTTACAATGATATCGGCCTCTTTAATATCTGATTCAATTGAGTGAATATTAGATAGACTAAAAGGGACAATATTAATTTGTCCAATATCGCCAGAAAGGATGTTTCTTTTGACCTTATCCGAGTTTCTGACAGGACTTGTGATATAATAATCCTTTGAAAGTAGCTTTTTTGTTAAACTTCTGCCAATAAATCCAGTTGAGCCAAGTATTAATATATTTTTGTTTTTCATTATACTTTCTATCTTATATAAATATAACACTTATCATGTCAAATTATCAACTGTTCCAAAATGACCTACCTGAAGAAATTCTTAATACTTTTAAGACATCTGCATCAATAGACACTGAAACATTAGGTCTAAACATTAATCGTGATCGATTATGTTTAGTTCAAATCATGAATAATGATGATGGGAAATTTTATATAGTTCAATTTCCTAAAGGATTTAAAGTAAATGAATCAAAAAATTTAAAAAAACTACTTCAAGATAAAAATATTATGAAAATTTTTCATTATGCAAGATTTGATGTTGCTATGCTGAAAAAAAATTTAAACATATCAACAAAAAATTTTTTTTGTACTAAGATAGCTTCAAAATTTACAAGAACATATACCGGTAATCACGGTCTTAAAGATCTAATTCAAGAAATTCTAAAAATTGAAATTAGTAAAAAAGAACAAAGTTCTGACTGGAGTCAAGAAAATTTATCTCTGGATCAAATTGAGTATGCCTTAAATGATGTTCGATACCTCCAAGAAATTAAAAATAATCTAGAAAAAAAATTAAAAGAAACATCAAGACAAAAATTATTTTTGAAAACTATTGAATTTCTCGAAACAAGAGTTGAGTTGGATATAGCTGGATGGGAGACTGTTGACATATTTGCCCACCACTAAATTATGAACTCAAAAAAAGAAATAATTTTTAAAGGAAAAGAAGCCATAAAAATTCAACTTGAAGGAGTAAAAAAACTTCAAAGATCTTTAAATGAAGACTTCTACAAAGCTGTTGAATTATTATTATCTTTAAAAGGAAAATTAATATTATCTGGCATTGGGAAGAGTGGTCATATTGCAAATAAAATTGCCTCCACTTTTACTTCAACTGGGATTGTCTCACTTTTTCTCCATCCAGTAGAAGCCAGCCATGGTGACTTGGGAATAATTGAAAAAAAAGATATCGTAATACTTATTTCTAATTCAGGCGAAGCTAATGAAATTAATGACATTATAAATTACTGTAAAAAAAATGGAGTAAAAATAATTTGTATTACTTCCAATAAAAATAGCTCTCTATCAAAGAATTCAGATGTAAAAATTATAATTCCTAAACATAAAGAATCAGACCCTTTGGGAATTGCTCCTACAACTTCAACTACCTTAGCTCTCATTGCTGGTGATGCTTTATGTTCAACAATTTTAGCTTATAAAAAATTTGACAGGCAATCTTTTAAGAATTTTCATCCTGGTGGCAAGATTGGTAAAAACCTAAGAACAATCAATGAAATAATGAATATTGATGCTCCTTTGGTATCAATTAATTCTAAAGTATTAGAGGCCGTTATTGTCATGACCGAAAAAAAATATGGATGCGCAATAATTGTAGATATTAAAAAGAATATTAAAGGCATCGTAACTGACGGAGACCTTAGGAGATCTCTCAAATCAGACCTTTTGGAAGCCAATGTAACAAAAATTATGAGGATCAACCCAATTTTAGTTAATAAAAATACTTTAGTCTCTTCGGCAATTAACATTATGAATAAAAATTCCATAACTAGTCTAATTATAGCTGAAAAGAAAAAAGTACTTGGCATCGTCAACCTTAAAGAATGCCTGGACAATGAGTAATATTTTAAAAAAAATTAACTTAAATTTAATCATATTATTATTACTACTATCTCAATTTATAATTTTTTTTTTCAACCCTCCGACTGAAAGGACAACATTTAATTATAGATCTGATTCATTGGAAAAATTTACCACAATGATTTTAGGTGAAAAAGGAGTGGATGTAATAGCCGCTGATAAAATGATAAAAATAAATGATGGCAGAACGCTCTTAATTGGAAATACCAGTTTAAAAAATAATGAATATGAAATTTCGAGCCAAAACGTTACGATTGATAGTCAAAATAAAATGACATCAAGTTCAGATAAGACTCAAACTATTAATCATCAAGGTACGCTTAAGTCTGAAGGTTTTGAATATGATCAAAATACGGATATAATAAAATTTAATGGGGAAAGTGAATTCTATTCAAATGAAGATTAAAATTTCGTTAATATTTTTTTTATTTTTTAACTATTCTTTAAGTTTTTCAGAGAGTTATATTAAAGCCTCCAATGGAATCACATGGGATAAAAATAATATGACTTATTTTGCAGAGGGTAATGTTGAATTTCAAAATGATGAGATTAAAGCTTATGCTAATAAAATTAAAGCGTTTTATAATATTAAAAATGAAAAAGAGGTGTTTGAAGTTGTTAACCTCGATACAGATGTACAAATTTACTATAAAGATGAAATCTTTAAATCAAATAGCGCTACTTATAATAAACTAAATTCTCTCATAACGCTTTATGGAGATGTGTCTATTGTCTCGCCTGAAAGATATTTAAGTGGGGATGAGTTAATTGTTGATTTAAAAAATAATACGAGAACACTTAAAACAATTGGGAAAGATAGCTTAGCTGAGGCTCTTATAAAAGATGAATAAGATTATAGTTAAGAATATAAAAAAAAAATTTAAAACTACAGAAGCTCTCAAAGGCATATCGATAGAATTTAAAAAAAATTCTATAACTGGTCTACTAGGGCCAAACGGCAGTGGAAAAACTACATTATTTAATATTATAACTGGATTTCTAGACGCTGACGAAGGTTCTATTTTTTTAGATAGTGAGGATGTCTCTTCGTACAGTCTTAGCAGAAGATCTGAACTTGGATTAACTTACCTTCCGCAAGAAGCCTCCATATTCAGAGATCTTACGGTATATGAAAATATTAAATGTGTAGCTGAACTATTTTTAACAAAAAATAAAATAGATGAAAAAGTTGAACAATTAATTCAAGATTTTTCATTAGAAGAATTTCAAGATAGAAAAGGTAAATTTTTATCGGGAGGTGAGAGAAGAAGAACAGAAATTGCCAGAGCTTTAGCCTGTGAACCAAGCTTTATTATGATGGATGAGCCTTTTGCAGGAATTGATCCAATTGCAATTGAAGAAGTTAAGCAAACCATTATTAAATTAAAAAAGAACGATATAGGAGTTATTATAACAGATCATAATGTTCGAGAAGCTCTAAAAATTGTTGACTATGCTCATATAATTTATAATGGCTCTCTTATTAGAGAAGGTGAACCGAATGATATTATCAAAGATGAGCTTGTAAAAAAAATTTACTTAGGAACAGATTATCAAAACTAATTTTATTATTCATCATTTAGTATAAAAACATGCTATATAAAATTTTAAATTAATGTCCGTGTTAAATAATAAAAAATTAAAAGGTGTATACCTGCCTCCAGGTGACAAATCTATAAGTCACAGAATTATTATTCTTGGGTCTCAAGCAGTTGGTAAAAGTAGTGTGACTAATCTATTAGAATCTGAAGATGTTTTAAATACCGTTAAAGTGATGAGACAATTAGGATCTAATATCAAAAAAATTGATGGAAAATATATTATTTTTGGATTACCTCCAGGAACTTTGTTTGAACCTAAGAAGGAATTGAATTTTGGAAATTCTGGTACTAGCATAAGACTTATCACAGGACTCTTATCAACAAATAATATTAAAACTAAATTAGTTGGAGATAAGTCTCTTTCATCAAGGCCAATGAAAAGAGTGACTGAGCATTTGAAAAGAATAGGAGCTGTATTTATTTTAAAAAAAAATAATTTTTTACCGATGACCATAAAAGGATCTGCTAATCCCATACCTCTTAATTATGAAATATCTATTCCATCCGCTCAAATTAAAAGTGCTGTCATGCTTTCCGCTTTAAACACATTAGGTAAAGTCACAATCAAAGAATTTTCGAGCACTAGAGACCATACGGAGAGAATGCTAAAAACTATGAACTACAACATTCTTTTTAAAGAAAAGAAAGAATTTCGATACATTACTATGAGCAGTGATAAGGAATTAAATTCATTGAACTATAAAGTAGCTGGAGATCCTTCGTCCGCGGCTTTTATGATAACTG
Organism: uncultured Alphaproteobacteria bacterium; assembly: GCA_963926395.1. Taxonomy (GTDB): domain Bacteria; phylum Pseudomonadota; class Alphaproteobacteria; order HIMB59; family HIMB59; genus HIMB59. The sequence continues at coordinate 4,086 of CAWUWX010000001.1, read as the reverse complement.
CCGCTAGTTTAAAAATTGGATCAAAAATTAAAGTAAAAAATATGCTCTACAATCCAACTAGAATTGGTTTTTTATTAACCTTAAAGAGAATGGGTGCTAATATTGTAATAAAAAATAAAAGAATAGTTCATAATGAAGTTATTGCAGACATTTTTGTGCATCAAAAAAAACAACTAAAATCTGTAGTAGTCGAAGCCAATGAAGTGCCCCAACAAATAGATGAAATACCCATTCTATCTATAGCTGCTTCATTCGCCAAAGGTGAAACTATTTTTAAAGACTTAAAGGAATTAACTGTCAAAGAAAGCAATAGACTTGATTTGATATATCAAAACTTAAAGAAAATGGGTGTAGACTGCTTTATTAAAAATTATGACCTTCATATTATGGGTAATAATAATTTAAAGGTTGGTGGTGCAAAAATTATTCATAATTTTGACCACAGAATAGTTATGTCTTTTTATATAGCCAATATGATTTGCTCTAAAAACAACATAATTATTGATAAATCTTGCGTTAAAACAAGCTATCCTCAGTTTTTCAAGGATTTTAATACACTAATTAAGTAAATTAGTTCTTGAAAAGACCCTATAAACCTTTAAAAGAAAACAATTATTTTGAAAGGTAATTTATGAACAATGATTTCTAACGATGAGTACGGCCAGCTACTTGAAGAACATTCGTCTACTCAGTCATCCCTTGCCGCAAATAAAATAATATCTGGAACAATTTTAAATATATCCGATCAATCAATTACAGTCGACATTGGCCATAAAAGTGAAGGTCAGATCCCAAAAGATGAATTTATCAGCTCAGGCTCTCTAGACGACCTGAAAGTAGGTGGTTCAATAGAAGTATTTATTGAAAAACTTGAAGATAGAGATGGTAATCTTCGATTATCTCATGAAAAAGCAATTAAGATGAAGTCATGGGAAAAACTTCAAACAATTTATGATAATCAAGAAAAAGTAAAAGGATTTATTGTAGGTAAAGCAAAAGCTGGATTATATGTGAAAATCATGGGAGCAAACGCTTTTCTTCCACTAAGTCAGATTGATACTAAACCAGTTAGAGATGTTAGCCATTTAATTAAAAAAGAAGAATTATTTGTAATTCTAAAAATGGATTACGCTAAAGGAAATATTGTAGTTTCTAGAAAAGCTATAATGGAAGAAAAACAAAAAAATATCAAAAATGAATTAGTGGAAAAAAGTAAAGGTGACTCAATAGTTGAAGGTAGAGTTAAGACTTTCACAGACTATGGTGCTTTCATAGATTTAGGTGGAATTGACGGCCTGGCCCATTTAAGTGATCTTTCTTGGAGCAGAATTAATCATCCATCAGATATTCTCGAAATTGGTAAAACTTATGATTTTAAAATTTTAAAAGTTTCAGAAGATTCAGATAAAATAAGTTTAGGTTACAAGCAATTGAAAGATGATCCTTGGGGTCAGATTGCAGATAAGGTTAAGGCTGGAGAAATCTATGATGGTAAAATTTCACACATAACAGATTACGGTGCTTTTGTTCAATTAGTTGAAAAAGACTTAGAAGGACTAGTTCACTCAAACGATATCAGTTGGACAAAAAAAAATGTACATCCAAGTAAAATTTTAGAGGTAGGGTTTAATATCCGTGTTAAAATATTAGACATTGATACAGAAAAAAAGAGAATTAGTTTAGGCATAAAACAAACTGAACCTAACCCTTGGGAAAACATTGAAAAGGAATATAAGGCAGGTCAAGTTATAGATACTGAAATTAAAAATATTACTGAATTTGGAATATTTGCAAGATTAGATGATAATATTGACGGATTAGTTCATAAAAATGACTTATCTTGGACTGACTCTAATGGAGATAGGACCCTTAAGAAATACCAAAAAGGTCAATCTATACAGGTGAAGATTTTAGAAATAGATGCACCTAAAGAAAAAATAAGTTTTGGTATAAAGCAATTAGCTGATGATCCATTCTCTTTATTTTTTGCTGATAAAAAGAAGGGCGATATAGTTTCTGCGACAATAACTAAAATATCAAATACCGGTATTGATGTAGAAGTATCAGATTTCATTGAGACAACAATCAGAAGAAAAGATCTTTCAAAAAATAAAGAAGATCAAAATATTGGAAGATATTCAGAAGGACAAAAAATAGATGCAAAAATTACATCTGTAGATATGACAAATAGAAAATTTGGCTTATCAGTTAGACAGTTAGAAATTGATGAAGAGCAAAATTTGATGGAAAAATATGGATCTAAATCTTCAGGCTCTGTACTTGGAGATATTTTAGGCAAGGCTTTGGATGTCGAACAAGATCCAAAAGACAAATAAATCTCAATTAGAAAAACTATTCCTACAAAACGAGAAGGACTTAAATCCTCAATTAAATAAAGAAATTTTTAATAGATTTTTTTCTATTCTCACAGACTTTATAAAACAAAAACAAGATATTGAATTAAGAAATTTCGGTTCATTTAAAATTAAAAAAATGCCTAGTAAAATTGGCAGTAATCCACTTAATCAAGAAAAAATATATATTCCTGAAAAATTTAAACTATCATTTAAATTAAGTAAGAATATGTTAAAAAAAATTAATGAATAAATTAAAAGCATTTGTAGCGCTGGATTCTGCTTCAAATAAAAATAATTTAGCAATAGTTAAAAAATTAAAAAATCACGTTTATGGATTTAAGGTTGGATATAGATCATTCTATAAAAAAGATAATGAGGTTTTAATTAAGGAAATTAAAAAATCTTCTAAATTATTTTTGGATCTTAAAATGCACGATATCCCAAATACTGTTGTTCAAGGTCTTTCTTCTTTAATAAACATTAATCCTGATTATGTGACGCTGCATATTAGTGGTGGACAAAAAATGTTAGAGGAAGCGAGAAAGCTTATAAAAAAGGAAAAAATTAAAACTAAAATACTTGGCGTTACCCTCTTAACAAGTCTTGATAATACAGATATTCGTTCTATGTATGGTAAAATCACAACTCAACAATTAATTAAAAATTTTGCAAATTTAGCAAAAAAGGCAAAAATAGATGGCTTAATTTGTTCAGGACAAGATTTAAAATTTTTAAATTCTTATAAAAAGTTATTAAAAATTACTCCTGGTGTTAGTCTTTATGAAAGAGAAAAAGATGATCAAAAAAGAACTATTTCGGCTATTGAGGCTTTTAAAAATGGTGCGAGCTTTATCGTTATTGGACGAGAAATAATTAATCACAAAAATCCTATTAATGCTCTAGAATTATATTATGAAGAAAATAAAAATAAAAATTTGTGGACAAAGTAATCTAGCTGTCATTAATCATGCCATTCAACTTGACATAGATTATCAAGGATTAATCTTTTATTCAAAAAGTCCTAGATTTGTTGACGATGATGTTTTAACTAATATTGGAAATGCCTTTAATCAACATCTAGATAAATTTGTAGGTGTTTTTGTTAATCCCACTCTAGAGGAAATTGATTCTAAGTTAAGAATTTTTAATTTTGGATCTATTCAACTTCATGGAAATGAAACTCAAGATTTTATTAATCAATGTAGAGATAAATTTAAAAAACCTATATTTAAGTCAATTTATCCTGATGAATTATCTAGTTCTTTATTACAAAACATAGATTATCACCTAGTTGATTCGAAACCTTCCGATAGTCAAATGCCGGGCGGAAATAATTCAACTTGGAATTGGTCTAACTTTCATAATGCCAATAATTTACCTTTTATTTTGTCTGGAGGCCTAAATAGTAGCAATATTAAAGAGTCAATAGACTTAACAGGAGCTGACTTTATTGATATAAATTCAGGGGTAGAGGTGGAACCTGGAGAAAAAACAATAAGCTTAATAGAAGAAATTATTTCTTTAATCCGTCAGTAAATTTATGAGCAATTATAATGAACCCAATAAATCAGGTCGATTTGGTCAATTCGGCGGCATGTATGTTTCTGAAACTCTTATGCCTCTTCTGATCGAGCTAGATCAGGCTTATAGTGAAATAAAAAAAGATAAAAATTTTCAAAAAGAATTAAAAGATTTATTTAATAATTATGTAGGAAGACCCTCTCCTCTT